>CAYVII010000063.1:0-8192 GCA_964451475.1 uncultured Rickettsiales bacterium | reverse complement strand
AGTTCTTCTGCGCTGCCGTCTTTAAAGCCGTCTTCGCGTATCAGGCTTATGGCTACAGGCGCAAAGCCTGCCTTGCGCAGGTAATTACTGAAAGAATTGTTATTTCGGTTGCTAAGTTTTTTTGCAAGAGCTTCAACCGTCATGCTGGGGCGGAGGTCAATATGCAAAACCGCCTTGCCGGTATTTTCAATAGACTGGCGGATAGATGATGAAAGCGCATAAATTGCGCCGCCTTCAATACCTTTAGCGGTTATCATAGCTTCGCCCTGACGTGTAGTACCGTCATGAGTAAGCGCTATAGATTTTAGCGGCGTGCCTGCAAAACGGCTGCTGAAATATTCTGACCAGTTAGCAATAAAACCGCTATTTGCAGGGCGGAGCGGTGATATTTTTATATCCTCTGCGGTAAGTATTTTTGCCCAGCCACCGTCTGAGCCAAGGCGCGGCCATGAAGCGCCACCAAGAGCAAGCAGGGTTGCATCTGCATTTACATTAACTCCGTTTGCAAATTTAAGAGCGCCGTTTTCCCAGCCCTGCCAGTAGTGGCGGGGCGCGTATTTAACGCCGAGTTTTTCAAGCCTCTTCAGCCATGCGCGTAGCAGGTCAACCGCTTTCATGCTTTTAGGGAAGACGCGGCCGCTGGTGCCGATAAAAGTTTCCTGCCCAAGTTCTTCGCACCATTTGCGCAAGTCATCAGGCGTAAAGTTTTTTATATGCGGTTCAAGCCAGCGTGCAGCGTTACCGTAACGTGTAATAAATTTTTCAAGCGGCTCACTATGTGTAAGGTTAAGTCCGCCGCGGCCTGCAATAAGCAATTTGCGGGCAGGGGTGGGCATTGAGTCATAGACTGTTACGCTATAGCCTTTTTTTGCAAGTTCTTCGGCGGCCATTAAGCCGCACGGACCTGCGCCAATGATGGCGATGTTATTTTTTGTGCCCATCAGGAATTTTTTTAGAATCTGTAACCTACGAATGACATTAAAGTACCGTTCGTATCTGATTCTACTATAGGACTATCGCCTGCATCACCAGTTAAAACTTTAACCGTTGCATCGGTGGATATGAACCAGTTGGAGTCAAGCATATAATCTGCCCTAACGCCCAGATCTGCGTGTTTGATACCTGAGCCGGCATTATATACGGCAAAGCCGCTATTGGCAGACTGGGTAGGGGTGACGCCAAACCATGTCTGCATATAATCTTCATTTGCCCATGTTATGCCTGCATGCGGTGTAAGCATTAGTTTTTCTGAGGCTTTATATGCTGCAGAAGCGCCTGCCTCAACCAGAATGCCGTCATTATCACTACCCATATATTTGGTAGCAGAAGCGCCAAGAGTATATCTACCGGTTGTGTATTCGGCAAAGGCTTTAGCGCCAATCGCGCCATTAATATCTCCCATACCGCTAAGGCGGTCATCGCCGCTTGTGAAAATGCCGCCGTCCTCATCTTCACGGCCGCCATTATAAACCAGACCGCCGCCAAGTTTTATTGCGTCCTGTCTCCAGTAAGCGCTAACGCCCTGAGGGCCGATCTGCAGCATATCTTTGTAATTGGCATTTATGTATGGAAGCGGAGTGACCGTATATTCATCGCTACCTTCGTATGTAGGGCGGGCGACGGCGCCAAGGCCAACCGAAGTTTTCCAGTTATTTTCTGCCATTGCATTGCCGTGTGAGGCAATAAAGGTTATAAAAATAGTTAAAGCGGTGCGCGTATGTTTCATGCCAAAATCCTCTCATAACAACATAAGTCGTGCAACTGCAAAATGCAGGGTAGTGGTTTTTTTTATGGGTTCTTTATAAAATCAGTTAAAAATTATCACCAGAAATATATGGAATTATAGCAAGCGGGTTGCTATAATATTTTCACCGGACGAGGTGCGCCGTACCCGGTTAAGAAAAGACGACGCTTTTTTTGTAACTAATAGACAAAGGAGCGTTATGTCACTTCCGTGGGTTTATCTTATTTTTGCAGGTTTACTTGAAATTTGCTGGGCTATTGGCCTGAAATATACCGAAGGTTTTACTAAATTAATGCCAAGCGTGTTCACGCTGATAACTTTGGCGGCAAGCATGTTCTTGCTGGCTAAAGCCGCGCAATCTTTACCGATCGGCACTGCATATGCAATATGGGTTGGTATAGGCGCAATGGGCGCTGCAGTGCTGGGCATAATGCTATTCAATGAGTCTGTATCGGCAATGCGTATAGTTTTTTTAGTAATGTTGCTGGTTTCAATAATCGGGCTAAAAGTTACTGCTTCTTCAGCATAATTTATTGAAAATCTGGAAAAGGAAAGTTTCTGTGTTATGGATAAAACATAATGAAAGAGCTTTCCTTCCAAGGTAAATGGCGCAGCTACCAGCAAAAAGTGCTGGAAGAGCTTGCTACGCATTTGGATAATGACCATTTGCATGTTGTTGCGGCGCCGGGTTCTGGCAAAACAATTTTGGGGTTAGAGGTAATGCGACAGCTTGAAAAGCCTGCACTTATCCTTGCGCCAACCATAACCATTCGTAACCAGTGGGAGCAGCGCCTTGTTTCAATGTTCATGCCTGAAGGCTCAAAAAGCCCTGACTGGATATCGTTCGATATTAAAAATCCCGGACATGTTACAATTATTACTTATCAGGCATTATATTCTGCATTTGCCGGTATTAAAGAACAGGAAGTCGAGTTTGAAGAGCAGGAAGAAGAAGGGTCAGAGCCAAAGGCTGAAGTTGCAAAGGCCAATGCCAAGCAGACTGCCGATGTTATGGCAAAACTGCGTGACAAAGGCGTGCAGACAATTGTTTTAGACGAGGCGCACCATTTGCGTAATGAATGGTGGAAGGCGCTTACCAAGCTTAAGGAAGGTTTGAAAAAGCCAAGTATTGTAGCGCTTACGGCAACGCCGCCATATGATGTTGAGTATACTGAGTGGCAAAGATATCAGGAATTGTGCGGGCCTATAGATGCCGAGATATCAGTGCCGGAACTTGTGTTGCAGGGTGATTTGTGCCCACATCAGGATTATGTTTATTTTACTTTGCCACGCGCGATAGAAGCAGAAAAAATTACCCAGTTCCGTAGTGAAGTTGCCGAGTTCATAAAGAATTTTTTGAACTGGGAAGAATTCAAAAATGCTCTGCTTGCCCATAAATGGGTGGCAAACCCCAAGGAGCATGCCGAGGAAATACTTTCCGACCCTACATATTTTTCCAGCATACTGATATTTTTGAATGACCGTGGTGTTGGAATTCCGGGGCGCACGCTTGGCATATTGGGCGTGGGAACATCATCAATACCCGACCTTGATAATAAATGGCTTGAGGTTTTGCTTAACGGCACGCTGTATGATTACAGGGAAGATTTTTCATCTATTGAAAAACCGCTGGATGAGATGCAGCGCCATTTAAAGCGCATCGGTGCGCTGGAGCTGCGTAAGGTTAGCCTTTCAAACCCTAAATCCGTGCAGAAATTGCTGGCTTCAAGCACCAGTAAGCTAGATGCGATTGTTGAGATAACGCGCCTGGAAAGCGGTGTTATGGAAGATAATTTGCGGATGGTAATACTTTCTGACTTTATCCGCAAAAGTGAGTTACCAAAGACGGAAGATGATATCCGTCCGATAGATAAAATGGGTGTTGCGCCGATATTTGAAAGCCTGCGCCGTGCACGTATTGGCGGTGTTAAGCTTGGTGTACTTTCAGGAAGTTTGATATTTATTCCTGCATCTTCAAAAGATCTGCTTATGCAATCAGCCAAAGAGCTTGGTATTGCGGCAAGCCACGTAAAAACTTCGGCAAGCGGGTTTGATAAAGATTTTCTGAAAGTTGATATAACAGGTGAGCAGCGCCAGAATATTGTTAGGCTTATCACAGAACTATTCGGTAAGGGCGGTATCACCGTGCTTGTGGGAACGCAGGCATTACTGGGCGAAGGTTGGGATGCGCCTTCTGTGAATACGCTTATACTTGCCAGTACGGTTGGTTCTTACATGCTTTCCAACCAGATGCGCGGCAGGGCAATAAGGATTGACCGCAACCACCCTGAAAAAGCTTCCAATATATGGCATCTGGCGGCGGTAGATCCTGAAAGTTTAATGGAAAAGTTCCATTATTTCCGCACCGGTAAGACCAAGCGCCAGAAAATATTTGATCCGCTGGATGAGCTGCAGGTAGATCTTGGGCATGATGTAAATAAGCTTAAACGACGTTTCCGCGCGTTTGAGGGGCTTTCATATAATGAACCGCCGGTGATTGAAAATGGCTTCCGCCGCTTGTTACTGAGCAAGGTGAACTGGGGTAAGGGAAGTGTTGAGAATATTAATTCTATTATGTTTAAAAAAGCTGCGGCGCGTAATTCTTTGTATGAAGACTGGAAGCGGGCTCTGCGCGGAAAAAGCCCAACGCCAAGAATGCATGAGACGCTGGAAAGTAATTACAGCCCTAAAACCCTTGCATATAAAGACACTATCAAATTTTTGTTCCTTCAGGCTGTTAGTTGGGGCGCGGCATTTTTCTTTGAAACTATGCAGGTTAGGGCAAGCTCGGCAAAAGGTTTGCTGCAATGGCTTGTAATTGCGGCGATACTTGCAGTTTTAATAACTTTGCCAAAGACGCTTAAGGCATTGTGGCTATTGCTGCGTAACGGTTCTTTGGAAGGTAATATAAGGCAGGTTGGGTTTGCAGTGCTGGAAAGTTTGCACCACATAGGCCTAATAAAAACCGGCCTGAATAATATCAGGATAGAGTCATATAGTGACAAGTTGGGTGTTGCTTATTGCAGGATAGAGGGCGCTACAACAATTGAGCGTTCATATTTTATGGAGGCGATGGAAGAAGTTTTAGGCGCGGTTGATAGCCCGCGTTATTTGCTTGAGCGCCGTTCCAATTTTTTCATGATAGGCCGTATTGATTATCACGCCGTGCCTGCTGTGCTAGGACAGAAGAAAGAAAATGCCGAGTATTTTGCACGATTGTGGAACCGCTATGTTGGCAGCTCAAGCCTTATATATACCAGAAGTATTGAAGGACGTATGACGTTGTTGCGTGCGCGCACCAAGGCTTTGTCTGCAGCATTCCGCAAGAAGACAGATAGGGTAAGCCGCTGGCAGTAAAAGATGGTTTGACAATGGTTGGCAATGCAACTATATTGTTTCTATGTTTGGAAAATCACCTAGTAACCTTGAAGAGCATTTGGGCTATTGGCTAAGATGCCTTTCTAATTATGTTCATCACAGCTTTGCGCAGAAGCTTGAAAAGCATGAAATAACAGTTCCTCAATGGGTAGTGCTAAGAGCGCTATATGACAAAGAGGCAGTTAACCTTAACAATATTGCCGATGAGATTGGTGTGGATAAAAGCACGCTTTCCCGCATGGTTGAACGACTTGTGCAAAAAGGTTTGGTTGATAGGGGCGCCGGTAAAGACAGGCGTTCGGTAAATTTAGCGCTTACCAAGGCCGGCCGTAAAATTGTGCCGCAACTTGCAAAGCTGGCCGATGATAATGATGACCAGTTCTTTAAAACCCTAAGCAAATCAGAAAAACAAAACCTTGAGGGGATTGTAAAACGTCTGCTTAGGGCAAATGGCTGGGAAGCTGAAAATAAGAGTGAAGCTGCTTAAATATTAAGCTGAATGCACCCATAATTTATCCAGCTGGGATAAATAGTTGCTGTATTTACCTGCTGAAAATTCTGTAGAGCCGTTATCTTGCAGGCTGTTGCGAGCTGCTGATTTTTCCCTTACATAGTTTTCAAGCGCGTCTGCAAGTATGTTTGATGTGAATGCGTTGTTCATAATATTCTCCTGTAATTTATTTAAGCTGCGAAGCCTCCATCTGCCAGCAGGCTTGCGCCTGTTACAAATGCGGCATCTTTTCCTGATAGATATGAGACCATTCCCGCTATTTCATCGCCCGTGCCGTAACGGCCGATAGCGATCTGCGGAATTAGGCCGGCGGCAAATTCACCGTCTGCAGGGTTCATGTCTGTATCAACCGGGCCGGGTTGCACGTTATTAATAGTAATACCGCGCTGGCCAAGTTCACGCGCCAGCCCGCGTGTAAGGCCTGCAACTGCTGATTTTGTCATGGTATAAATTGATGCGCCCGCAAATGCAGAATAGTTGCTCATGGTGCTGCCTATGTTGATTATGCGGCCACCTTCTTTCATGTGTTTTAGCGCTGCCTGAATTGCCACGAATACGCCTTTGATGTTTACGGCAACGATGCGGTCAAAATCCTGCAAGTTGGTGTCTTCTGCCGTGCCGTTCAGTAAAATTCCGGCATTGTTCACTAATATATCAACCCCGCCAAATTCTTTTGCGGTTGTTTCAACTGCGGCTTTTACTTCTGCTTCAATGGCTGCATCGGCCTTTATGCTGATTGCTTTACCGCCTGCGGCTTTGATCGATGCAACTACGGCTTGTGCTTTTTCAGGCGAGGCAGAGTAGGTAATGGCAACATTAGCGCCATCTGCCGCAAGGCGTTTTGCAATTGCCGCACCCATACCGCGAGAGCCGCCGGTAACTAGTGCTATTTTATTTTTTAAAGTGCCGGTCATAATATTCCCCTTGTTTGTTATTGTGTTATATATAGTTTGTTTGTTCGATAGTTCAATAATACGGAACTATTGACTTAGAGTCAAGCGTTATGTTATAATTATTTTCATGGCACAGTTTGTACATCCTTCAAAAGAAGATATAACCCTTACGGGAGTAATGGGTGCGCTTGCAGATGATATGCGTCTTAAGATATTCATTCATTTGCTTGATAATAAATCATGCATGTCATGTACTGAGGCTGCGCCTAAAGATGATATTGCCAAATCAACCCTTTCAAACCATTTCCGCATATTGCGTGAGGCGGGTTTGATACGCACTACAAAGCAGGGGGTAGAGAACCGCAATGTTGTTAGGCTGGATGATATAAATGAGCGTTTCCCAGGCCTTTTAAAGACAGTAGTGAAGCTAGCTAAAGGCGTTTAAGCTTCTGATATTATAGCTATTTTTATATTATTTTTATAGCTTAACCACTCTTTTACCATTGGTGGCTTATATTCCGTGCACTAAAAAATAAACATACAAATAAGCGCCAGGATTTGGCTTAGAGTATCAGGTCAGGTTTTGGAGGCTTCAAAAAGAAATAAAGGCTAACAGACTTATTCCGCATTTCCCCGTATGCGCTAATGATAAAAACGGGACCAATTGAAAAAAACCGCGCCCGTACATATTTAGGTGCGGTTTTTTTATGCCTGTGTTAATGCTTGCCACATGCATTCACCGTTACAGATATTACAAAAGACATATGGCTATAAAAGCTTCCGCTCTGAGCAGGCAGCTATTGTTGAGCAGGTTGTAAACGGTGGCAATGCATTTGTGCTTATGCCGACCGGCGCAGGTAAATCTATTTGCTACCAGATACCTTCGCTTTGCCGCGAGGGGTTTGGTATAGTTGTTTCACCGCTTATTGCGCTAATGCAGGATCAGGTTGATGCGCTTAAACAGCTGGGCATCAGGGCGGCGGCGGTGAATTCTAATATTGAGCCGGCGCAGCTGTCTAAAACAAAAGCTGCTATGCTTGGCGGTGATATTGATATTATTTATGTGGCACCTGAAAGGCTTTTGATGGAAGATTTCCTTGAGTTGCTTTCACGCTGCAAAATAGCTTTGTTTGCAATTGATGAAGCGCATTGCGTTTCACAGTGGGGGCATGATTTCCGCCCGCATTACACTCAGCTTTCGCTAATTGCAGAAAAATTTCCCAATATCCCGCGCATTGCCTTAACTGCAACGGCAGATAGTCCGACGCGTAAAGATATAATTGAAAAGCTTGGTCTTGCCGATGGCAAAACATTTATATCGGGTTTTGACAGGCCTAATATAAATTACAGCATAGTGGTGAAAGATAGCGGTAAGCAGCAGCTTCTTAAATTCATCAATGAAAACCATAAGGGTGATAGCGGCATTATTTACTGCCTTTCGCGTCAGGGTGTTGAAGATATGGCGGCGTGGATGTGTGGGCAGGGTTTTAATGCCTTATCTTATCATGCAGGGCTGGATGCAAACACGCGTGCAAAGAACCAGCAGCGTTTTTTGCGTGAAGAAAATATCATCATGTGCGCAACCATAGCTTTTGGAATGGGCATAGATAAGCCAGATGTACGTTTTGTTGCGCATATGAATATTCCTAAAAATATAGAAGCGTAT
>CAYVII010000062.1:0-8241 GCA_964451475.1 uncultured Rickettsiales bacterium | reverse complement strand
GTTGGCACAGCAGATGAACGTAGAGGTCATCTCGAACAACTTAGCCAACCTTTCCACCACCGGTTACAAACGCCAGCGCGCGGAATTCAAAGATCTGTTATACCAACAATATGAACGGCCGGGTTCGCAAGGCGCAGGTGAAGGTAGCACAATTCCTGCCGGTATCCAGCTTGGTCTGGGTGTGCGTCCGGGCGCTGTTTACCGTATCCATGAACAAGGTGTTCCGCAAGAAACCTCAAATGATCTTGACCTTACTATTCAGGGCAAAGGTTTCTTCATTGTGCAACAGCCTAACGGTACTGACGCATATACACGTGCAGGTGCTTTCCAGCTTAGCCCTGAAGGTGAGATAATTACTCAGGAAGGTTACACGGTAAGCCCAGGTATTACCATACCTGAAGGCGCTACAAAAATTTCGATCACTGCAACAGGTACGGTACAGGCAGTTCTTCCGGGTTCGGTTGACCCGCAAACTATCGGTACTCTGGAACTTGCAACATTCGTGAACCCGAACGGCCTTGAGGCAATGGGTGACAACCTGTTCCGCGAGACAACAGCATCTGGCGAAGCACAAACTGCACAGCCGGGTGAAGAAGGTTACGGTACACTACTGCAAGGTTACCTAGAGAACTCAAACGTTGACCCTGTACGCGAGATCACAACACTGATCGTTGCCCAGCGTTCTTACGAGATGAACTCTAAGATCATTACTGCAGCCGACGAAATGCTACGTGCAGCTTCTCAACTTAGGAGCTAGTGAGGAGTAAAGACATGAACAAGTTCACAGCCATAATATTTGCATATATGCTTAGCGTTTCAAATGCTTTCGCAGCTGATAATGTTGAAGCGGTATTTGCCGATATCATTGCCTCTGATAAAGGCATGAAAGCCGAACAGGTCCGTATCATCATCACTAAAGGAAACAAAGAGCTAGAAGCGGCAAAACTTACAGGCATCCGCGTTGTTTCAATGAAGATAGATACACGTACAGATAACTTCTCGGCAGTAGTAGTAAACGGCCATAGCAACCGCTTTGAGGTAAAAGGCAAATTTGAAAAAATACGCCAGATACCTGTTCTTAGCCGCTCGCTTGAAAAAGATGAGAAGATAACCACATCAGATATTGCATATATTGGTATTGAAGAAAGAAAACTTCGCCGCGGTTATGTAACTGATGAAAATGCGCTGATAGGCAAAGTGGCCGCACGCGGCATTGCAGCCGGCAAACCGGTTATGCCTTCCCTGCTTGCATCTGAGAAAGTGATATCTAAAGGCGCAATGGTGACCGCAATATATAAAAGCGAACTGCTTCAACTATCTGATAGCGTACTTGCAATGGAAGATGGCGCGGTCGGTGAAGTTATCAGGCTAAAGAACACGAATTCAAATAAAGTAATCCACGGTAAGGTGACCGCCGCTAACACGGTTGAGCTTACTTCACTAAAGCAACTTGCTAGCAACTAACAACATTTTGGGAGAAATGGGGAGTTTACTATGAAAAAGATACAAAAATTACTGCTGATAAGCTCGCTACTGACAACGGTAGCATGCGCAAATACACTGACAAGGCTGGAAGAAGTGAATTCAGGCCCTAAACTTGCACAGGTAGAAAGCCCTGCAAGCAAGCCTGATTACAAGCCTATTTCAAACTGGCCTACCCCGTCTGAAGGCGTGGCGCTGAAATCTTCAAACTCATTGTGGCAACAAGGTTCACGCTCTTTCTTTAAAGACCAGCGCGCTACACGTGTGGGTGACATTCTTACCGTAGTTGTTAAAATCGCTGACAAAGCGGCGCTTAACAACAACACTTCACAGACACGCGCTAACAGCGAATCACTAGATGCAGGCAGCTATTTTGGTCTTGAAGACAAGATCGGCAAAATATTGCCGGGTGACCCTAACCTTCCTAACCTTGTTGATTATGAAAGCGACCGCAGCATTACAGGTGGTGGCACAATTGGCCGTAAAGAAGATATCGAAACTAAAGTTGCAGCAATAATCACTCAGGTTCTGCCTAACGGCAACCTTGCGATCAAAGGCACGCAGCAGGTGAAAATAAACCATGAAATGCGCGAGCTTGAAGTTGCAGGTGTGATACGCCCTGAAGATATTAGCTCAGATAACACAATACAATCAGAACAAATCGCGGAAGCACGCATCAATTACGGTGGACGCGGCACAATTTCCTATGCTAACCAGCCAAGATATGGCTCAGAACTGGTGGATATAATCTCTCCGTTCTAAGGCATAGAACACGAATAACGCGCGGCATTTTTCTCCCCAAGAATCTTGCTTCTCCCCAAGCACGCCGCGCGTTCTACCCCTCTCTTCTCCCCAAGACAAAGAGGAAATAAAAAAGCACCTTTACAAGGTGCTTTTTTTATTACGTATCAACAAAGGAATTTCGATATTTAAGCGTTGCCTGCCGGATAGTTAAGAGCGTAAGTGCAAAGATCAACGAATGAAACATTGTTCTCCTGCGCAATATCGTGCAGCTTTTTAAGGCTGTCCATTACGTCTGCAGGAACGTTCACACCGCGTTCTTTAGATATCCAGCCTGACTGATGCTGAATCGGGTGGGCTTTAGGGTGCGGTTCACCAATGTAGAACTGCACAGGAACTTTTTGGCCGTTTACATCGCATGGAATGATGAACATTTTCATTGGTGATTAACCTTTGTTTTCGTTAGTGTCTCTTTGCTGGATAGCACGTTCAAGTGCGTATGCAACAAGTTCTTCAAAAGGTATATCCATTTCTTTGGCTTTTGTGTGGATCTCATCCATAGAATCCATAACTTCCTGAGGCACGTAAACCCCGCGCTCACGCCCTAACCATGCGGCCTGATGGCCAATGGGGTGCGCTGTAGGGTGTGGTTCACCTACGTGGAACTGGATCGGCACTTTTTTGCCGTCAACATCACAAGGAACTGCTATTGTTTTGGTCATACCTTATTGTAGCAATGAAATGTTACAAAAACATTACTATATCATTATCGGGGTAACGACCTGAAAGACAAAGAAAAACCCCGCGAGGTTGCCCTGCGCGGGGTTTTTGGATTTGAGTAGAAATCCTTACCTTGAGTAGAACTCGATGATCAGGTGAGGTTCCATCTGTACAGGGTACGGAATGTCTGCATAAACAGGCTGACGTGCAAATTTAGCAGTCAGTTTATCGTTATCTGCAACAATGTAGCCCGGAATATCGCGTTCAGCTTTCTGAACAGCTTCAATAACCAGAGGCATTTGTTTAGATTTGCCTTTCACTTCGATAACATCGTTATCATTCACAGAGTAGCTGGCAATGTTAACCTTTTTGCCGTTCACAGTGATGTGAGAGTGAGAAACAAGCTGGCGCGCAGCGAAGATCGTTGGCGCGAAGTTAGCGCGGTAAACAACCATATCAAGACGGCGCTCAAGAAGACCTACAAGGTTTTCAGAGCTGTCACCCTTACGGCGGATAGCTTCTTTATATATTTTACGGAACTGACGTTCGCCCATATTGTAGTAGCCTTTAAGCTGTTGCTTTGCGCGAAGCTGAAGACCAAAATCAGAATATTTTTTGCGTGTAGCAGCTTCACCGTGTTGGCCAGGAGGAGTTTTACGAGTGTGAACTGCGTCTTTTGCACGGCCCCATACTGAGTGGCCCATGCGGCGGCTAAGTTTTGACTTAGCTTTTACTATTTTAGTCATGTTTTTACCATTTTTGTGTCAACCCCTTGGCACCATGCCAACTTTAAATTCAGGGCCCCAGTCAAGGATATAGCTTTAACTATATGACGTTAAGGAGGGCGGAATATAGCCAAAAAACTTCCTTTGTCAATATTTTTAACGAAGAAAATTTTACGTTTTTGCGAGGGAAGCCCTTGATTACATCCAATTTTTTTCCTTAAAGTAAAATATCGTCAGTTTTTACTCTATAGCCAAGCAATTGGCTACCACCGTTAACCAATAAAAACATTGCCATGAGCAAGTATTATAAATCCACGTCAAAACTACCGGTTAATCGCTCTGACCATTTTCAATTCAGCACCAGTTCTTTACGCAACCAACGTTGCGGTCACAGAGATACAGGACATCTAACCAATGCCTGGGGCAAAATGAGAATGCAAAGCAGAAGATCACCGGTCTGGACCGTGCCAAGACGATATGAAACTATGATTGTTCCCGCTGAAAAGCCGGCAGCAATCAGAATGTTTCATCCGACAGCATTTCACCTGATGGTGTTTGCGCTCGTTCGTTAAAGCAACCCACGGGGGAGTCAAGGCGCCAGCCTTTACTCCCCCACGGCCCTGAAATAAAAAGCTTTTTCCCCTTAAAATAAACTATTGATTCACTCGCTTCTTTTGGATTAATCTGAAGGTTCTTCGGCATTCAATTCAGCCTTAAAGTTGGTCACGGGTTGACCCATTATTTATTAGTGAACAGGGTAATTCCTGTTGCTTATTGCTGTTTGAACCGAAGTGCAAAAACAAAGCAACGCTAGCCATGAAAAACGAGAGCAGAGCATCAGCACAACGCAGGAAAGAACGCCAAAGAGGAAATCGGGTAAATCGCCGCGGAGAAAGGCAACACCTGAAAAAGGTCGCTCTTCACGGAGTCCAATCAGACATGGATGATGAGTGAACCGGTCTGAAGGAGATGAACTGAAACCCTCACAGACGGAGAGAAATTAGGGCGACCTATTCTCTCCGTCTGGCAGTCTTCCTAGCCAAATAGTTTTTGGTATTTCTGAGCGTTCTCGGAGCTTATATTCACTGTCAGATTTATTGTAGTTTTTAAATCTTTGCGCTGTTCAACTTTTCCGTGCGCATATAACCATGCAATTGCCGCGCCGTTTATTACGGGCACTTTGAACATTTTTGTTTCGTTGCGTTCAGATATTTTTTCATCCAGCCATTTAAGCAATTCATCAACACCCTGCCCTGTTAATGCAGAAACTGCAATGCCTGAAGGCGGCCTACCCTGTAGCAGGTCAATTTTATTCAGTACCTCAAAACAGCTATCGCGCAGTTTATCTTTATGGACAAGCTCACTTAGAACTTCTTCAACATTAGTTTTTTGCAATTCAGTTTCAGGCGCAGCAATATCGCGCACATGCAAAATTATATCGGCCTCGGATACTTCTTCCAGCGTAGCGCGGAATGCCGCTACAAGTTCGTGCGGAAGATCAGAAATAAAACCTACAGTGTCAGATATTATAGCCTTGCGCCCTGAAGGTAATTTCAGCATACGCATAGTAGGATCAAGCGTTGCGAAGAGTTTATCTTCCGCCATTACTTTTGCGCCGGTAAGGCGGTTGAATAAAGTTGATTTGCCAGCGTTGGTGTAACCTGCAAGCGCTATAATAGTATATGGAACATCACGACGCGGTTTGCGGTGCAGTTCACGCGTCTGCACAACTTTTGCCAGCAGTTTTTTAATTTTGGAAATGCGCCCGTTGATCATACGCTTATCCATTTCTATCTGGGTTTCACCCGGGCCGCCCATGAAGCCAAAGCCGCCGCGCTGGCGCTCAAGGTGTGTCCATGCGCGTACAAGGCGTGATTTCTGGTATTCCAGCGCTGCAAGTTCAACCTGCAACTTACCTTCATTGGTACGAGCGCGGGCACCAAAGATCTCAAGTATCAAACCGGAACGATCAATAACTTTTACATTCCAGCCTTTTTCCAAATTGCTTTGCTGCACAGGTGTTAGCTTGGAATTTACGTAGACAAGTTCTATCTGGTTATTCTTTATATATTCACCCAGCTCCATAATTTTACCGCCGCCAAAAAGGCTATCGGGCTTTGGGTCTTTAACACTTACTATAAGGCCGCGGTCAATACGCAGTTCTATGGCTGCAGCAAGGCCGTGCGCCTCTTCAAGCTTATATTCGGGGTCGGCGGTATCAGTTAAAAATACCGGATGGAGGATCAGCGTTTTAGCTGAGATTTTAAACTTTTTTTCTTCTGTCATTCTTAAACAAAGATCTGGTCATATATATATGCCAGAGCCGAAATAGTTACGGGAAGGCTTATGAAAAGACCAAGGCCTAGAAGGTCATGAAGCAGCATTCCGGGAAGGATTGCAGCAAATAGGTTAATGGCAACAATTGCCAGTATCACGCCAAAATTATCTGCCCCAACGCTTGTAACTTTCTGCATAGAAAGTTTGGCAGAACGCAGAACACCCATATTACTGTCTGTAGCAATAAACGGCGTGAATATAAATATTGTAAGCACTACAAGCATTATAAGTGTTGCCAGTAAACCTACCTGCCCGCTTACCTCGTAAGCCAGCACAAAAACCGAAAGAACCAGGGATATTCCTAAAAATTGCGGCAGGGTGCGTTTTATAACGGCCAGGAAATCTTTAATATCAATTCGCTGGCTGCGCTTTGTTTCCAGCACATAATAGCAAAACTCAAAGAAGCAGGCCATTACCAGCACAGAAGATATATATGAAGGTATCATACTTTCCTCGCCCATTAATGGCTGGAATATTGCCCTAAGGCTAAAACCCACCGCAATTATGGCACCGGCGAACAATGTATAATCTAATATACGTCTCACCCACAGTTCCACGCCTTCCTGAAAAGACGCTTTTAAGGTCATTTTAAGGTTATTGCCACCGCCTTCGCCGGCAGTGGGATTTGAGTGTTCTTCAATAAGTTTAGCCACTTCTTCAACGCCGGAAGCCTCACGGTAGGGGCCCTCCACATGCTCTGAAACCATGGAATTTACTGTCAGAGTTCCGTTCTTGATCTTTTTGATCATGCCTATAAGATCAAAAGGCCCTAACCTAACCCCTTCATTTAATACAAAATATTCCATGGTAACCTATCTTTAATATTTGTGGTTATAATCTATTATCGGAATAGTATGGTTTCAAGATAAATCTATGAAAGACAATATAAAGAAAGAACTGGAAATCATCTGGCAGGCACAGGAAAAACTTGGGCTAAAGGGCAAGATGAAACTTTATACCACGCCGGACAATGAGCCGTGGCGTGCAAAGACGCCGAGTTTTGAGTTCTTTTTTGGCCCCGATGAGATAGAGGCGGCAATTGAGAAAGTGGAAGAACATTATAATAACGGCAAGCTTCCAAATTCTACCTTGTTACTTAGCCCTGTTGTTTATGATGAGAACAATGAGCCAATAGGCTCTGCAGTTACATGGGCAACAGTATTTTGTAAGGGTATTGCCAAATTAAAAGGCACAGAGCGTGAGCGTCTTAACGGGGTTGGCGTTTATTCTGATTTTTTCACACGCGGAGAGATTGATGATGCAGGCCTTAAAATAATTGGCTTTGCCGACCGTATTTTAAAACCCGAAAAATCAAGAGACGGACATTGTTATATAGTTGAAGGCTGCCGCGAATTATATGAGCTTTGCGATATAGACTCGGAAGAATATTTTGGCCACTACGTGCTTTCAGGCCTGAATTACCTTTGTAAGAACGGTTCTTATATTCATAAGGGTGAGATATCAAACCCCGGCACGGCAAAAATACAAACAATCAAAGATGCGGCGTTCTGCTGGAACCAGTATGACCGGCACCACACATTATATTTACGCTTCGGCATTGATGTTAAAAACGTTGATACCAACCTTAAATATTTCAATCTGTGCGCACGTAATTTTGAATTTTTTGACGCAACAGGCCCAATGCGCAAAGGCGCAGACCAGAGCTTTGAATTCGTTGTACAGGGCCTTATCCCGCGCGGCGCGGTAACTGTTCTGGCCGGTGCGGGTGGTACGGGCAAATCTTCCATCGCGCACGAACTTTGTGTTAAATCCGGCATTGATTACGATCCCGGTGAAGCAAAACCACTATGGCTTGGCCAGCCGATAAATTACGAAAACACCAAAGGTGTTTGCGTTTACTTCTCGGGTGAGGACGGACCTGCCGTCATTAACGCCCGCGCTGAACTTTTTGACCCTAAAGGCCGCGCAAAACGCGTGATGTTCCAGCGTACAGAATTCCGTGACCGTGAAGAAACACTACCGCAATTCATGGCTCGTCTGGCAACAATGCCTGATGTTCCAATCATGGTAATTGACCCTGCCAGGAAATATCTGGAAGGCGATGAGAACAACTCTGAAGTAGTATCAGAATTCTTTGAGGCAATTGAAGAATTCGCCATTAAGAAAAAATGCGCAATGATAGTTGTGCACCACTTGGAAAAAGGTGCAAAACCGGGCAGCTGCCGTGAGATATTGGATCTGCTGCGCGGTTCTCAGGTATTTATTGACCGTCCCC
>CAYVII010000061.1:0-8307 GCA_964451475.1 uncultured Rickettsiales bacterium | reverse complement strand
ATCGCCTTGGCAGGAGCCGGAAGAACACCCGCCACACCCGGAGCAGCAAGAAGACCGGCAGAAGCATTTGTAGGATTAGGAAGTAAAGTGTTTTGCTGAGCCTGAACCTCAAGCGCACGTTTCACAAGCGGACGAACCACCATCATAATAACCATTGCCGCAACCAGACCCATTACAAGTATCTGTACTACGCTTTGCAGGTCCTGCTGAACAAAAGAGAATGCACTTGTTTTTTCTTCACCGAAACTGTTAGAGAACTTCATACTTGCAACTTCAATGATATCACCGCGTTTTGCATCAAAACCTACAGATGATTTCACAAGGGCTTCAAGTTTTGCCAGCTCTTCTTTTGAGCGCTCGGTATATTTACTTTCGCCGCTTTCCGCGTCTTCCGTGTAAATACCGTCAATCATTACAGCCACTGAAAGTTTATTTACCCTGCCCGATTCAGAAACATGGTTTTTAACTGTTTTAGATATTTCATAGTTAGTGATCTCATCGCTTTTTTCGCGGTTATCCATAGTACCTGCACCGCTTGCGCCTGCCGCAGCCGCACCGTTTGGTAAATTACCCGCTACGCTTACAGAGTCACCGCCCGTTGCCGCGCCGGCTTCACTTTCCTTGCTTGCCTCTGTTTCAGTGCTTGTTTGCACCGAACGCGCAACCTGACCTTCAGGGTCATATACTTCTGAATTCGTAACTTCACGGTCAAAATTAATATCGGCAGTTACCTGGGCTTTCACTTTGCCCATACCGACATATTGCTCAAGCAGGTCTTCAATACGTGCTTTATATTGGCTTTCAACTGCGCTTTTATATTCCTGTGAATTTGACGCTGAAACTGCCGGATCATCAGGGTTACTACCGCCTTTAGCATAAAGGAAACCGCGACTGTCCACCACGGTTACGTTTTCAGCAGAAAGACCGGGAACCGCAGAAGCCACAAGGTAACGCACCGCGTTGATCTCGCCCTGAGAAAGCTTTTCAGCACCTTTCATTGTGATCTGGATAGAAGCAGAAGGCTTGCTGCCCTCTTTATTGAATATTTCACGTTTAGGTAAAACAAGGTGAACACGTGCCTGACGTATTTTTTGCATTGATCCGATAGTGCGTGAAAGTTCACCCTCTAGCGCACGAACCTGATTTACGTTTTGCACAAAGCTTGAAGAACCAAGCTTTTCCTGACGGTCAAAAATTTCATAACCAATAACAGAACCTTGGCTTGGAAGCCCCTGCTCTGCAAATTCCATACGCAGGCGGAGAACATTCTCTGAAGGAACAAGTATAGAAGTACCGCTACCGGTAATTTCATACTTAACATTCTTTGAATCCAGCTCGGTAGCTATTTTATTGCTGTCTTCAAGGCTCATATTTGAATATAAGGGCGACATTGCCGTGTCAGATACCGAGCTTGCAAATATCACTATGCCTAGCATCAGCGCCGCGCCGGCCGCACCAAGGATAGCCATCTTCTTGCCACCAAGGTTTTTAATGTTATCCATTGCTTCTTTCATATAGATCCTCAAACAGATTTTCTTGCTACTGGGTAAAATTTACCATGCAGAGGGTAAATTATTAGTTAATACTAGGAAAAAATTTCCTACTAACCAGCAAAAGTCAGAAAAAGCCCAGATATATCAGGTTTATAGTCATTTTTGTCCTTATAACACTCAGTAATTATTTATTAACATTTTAATTGTATTTTTATCTTAGAAATGACGAAATCAAAGAATGGACACTAGAACCGCCATGACAAAACTAAAAAGACTGCCATTTTCAAAATCTTGGCAGAATAACTTCGTTTCCAAAGCAAAAAACATGGTAAACTTTTCTACAGGCAAGGTAGAGCCAATGGCACTTGATACATTTGTATATGTACCGGCAACAACTATCCTGCAGACATTTAGTAGTGACCGTGACTTCCTTAGCTTTAGAATCGAAAATAAATCATCTAAGGAATATGATTATAACCTGCTTGCCGATAAGGCAGAAAATAATAACCGCCGCCTTGCTGTAATGTACATCGCGCAGTTCTTCAAGGAAGCCGACATAAACTTTCTTATTGATGATGCATATACATTATATGTAATGGCAGACGAACTTCAGAAGTTAAGCAGCTCAGCTGAACCAAGCGTGAAAGACTTCTATAACTCACTTTACATCCCTAAAACCTTTGGTGGACGTAAAGGTACAGAAGAGACTTGGTCTAATTAAAATTTTCCGTTATTAATTCCCGTATGAATATATGGGCACTTACCGATAATCGTGTTGGCAACAGCAAGCAAACCCTTGCACTTGCTGCCTCACTGGGTGATTACACTGAAAAAAAAGTTAAGTTCAGCCGTATTTCCAAACTTCCCAATAAGCTTCTTGGTTCACTGCTTGTAGGTGTTGATATTGATACCAGCGGCAAAAAGCCTGACCTTATAATATCCGCAGGCCGTAAACTGGCACGCGTCTCTGCATCACTTAAAAAGAAATACAAGTGCAAGGCTATTCATATCATGAACCCGGGCTCTGACCTTATTGGCAGCTTTGATCATGTTATCATCCCTAACCATGATAATGTCACCGATGCAAACAACATTATTAAAATAACCGGCTCTGTCAGCACTGTTAAAAAACATAATATTGAAAAAAAAGAAGGCCTGAAGCAGATCGCCATACTAATTGGCAGCATATTACCTGAAGAGGCAAAAAAACTGGTTGATACACTTAATGCCAATAAATGCCTTTACCTTATCACCACCAGCCGCCGCACCCCGCCCGAGGCTACAGAAATAATTGAAAAAAATATACGTCAGCTTCATCAGCTATATAAGTACGGCAGCAAAGAAAAAAACCCTTATGATAACTACCTGCAAAGCGCAGATATTATCATGGTAACGGGTGACTCCGTAAACATGGCAACCGAAGCCGCCCACACAGGCAAACCGGTTTATATCATGGAAGTTGAGACCAAGGAGAAATTCAGAAAATTCTGGAAAGAACTATATGAACTCGGCATTGCCCGTAAAATGGAAGGCAAGCTTGAAAGCTGGGAATACAAACCGCTAAGCAACCTTAAGGACATTAAAAAGAAAATCTCTATTTAGACTGGGGCTTGCAACTTCTAAAATGCAGCTCTATATTGGTTAAATCAACACTAAACAGAGGATTATTCTATGGCCGTACTAGTAGGCAAACCAGCACCTGACTTCACTGCAAACGCAGTAATGGCAGACAACGAAATTAAAGCAAACTTTAACCTTAAAGAATATTCAAAAGGTAAGAACACTATCCTGTTCTTCTATCCTTTAGATTTCACTTTCGTTTGCCCTTCAGAAATCATTGCATTCAACAACCGCCTGAACGAATTCAAAACTCGTAACACTAACGTTATCGGCGTTTCTGTTGACTCTCACTTCTCTCACTTCGCGTGGAAGAATACAGCGGTTGAACAAGGCGGTATTGGCCAGGTTCAGTTCCCTCTTGTAGCAGACCTTACAAAACAGATTGCCCGTGACTACGACGTTCTTGTGAACGAATCGGTTGCTCTTCGCGGTACATTCCTGATTGATAAAAACGGCATTGTTCGTCACCAGCTTGTTAACGATCTTCCGCTGGGCCGCAACGTTGATGAAGCTATCCGTATGGTTGACGCTCTTCAATTCCACGAAGAACATGGCGAGGTTTGCCCTGCAGGCTGGAACCGTGGTGATGAAGGCATGAAAGCTGACTCTAAAGGTGTTGCAACATACCTTAAAAAGAAAGCAGCAAGCCTATAATCCAGTAAAAATCAATGCAAAGGGCGCAGGCTTGTTTTGTGCCCTTTGCATACTTATTTAAATAATATGAGCAAACATACCCAAGTACTTATCATCGGTTCCGGCCCTGCCGGATACACTGCCGCAATTTATGCAGCACGCGCCAACCGCAAACCAATTCTTGTAACAGGCATGCAGCCGGGCGGCCAGCTTACAATTACAACCGATGTCGAGAACTACCCGGGTTTTGCCGATGTTATTCAGGGCCCATGGCTTATGCAGCAAATGGAAGCGCAGGCAAAACATGTTGGCACTGAAATAATCACAGACCACATTAAGAGCGTGGATCTCAGCTCTCGCCCGTTCAAGGCAGTGGGTGAAAGCGGTGATACTTATACGGCTGATACCGTTGTTATATCTACAGGCGCGCAAGCACGCTGGCTTGGCCTTGACTCTGAAAAGAAGTTCCAGGGCTTTGGCGTTTCAGGCTGCGCAACCTGTGACGGCTTCTTTTTCAAAAACAAAAAAGTTGCAGTAGTTGGCGGCGGTAACACTGCCGTTGAAGAAGCAATTTACCTTACAAATTTTGCGGAAAGTGTAACCCTTATCCACAGACGTGATACATTACGCGCAGAAAAAATTGCACAGGAACGCCTGTTCAAGAACCCAAAGATCAAAGTTATCTGGGATAGCGCAATTGAAGAGATCACAGGCACCGATGAACCTTTGAACGTAACCGGCGCCCGCATCAAGAATCTGAAAACAGGCGCGGTTGACGCACATGCTTTTGACGGCATCTTCATCGCAATCGGCCACGTACCAAATACAGAAATGTTCAAAGGCCAGATAAAACTTGATGAAGAAAATTACATCATCACCGAAAAAGGCTCCGCCCGCACAAATATCCCTGGTGTATTTGCCGCAGGTGACGTGCAGGATAAAACCTATCGTCAGGCTGTAACCGCAGCAGGCACAGGCTGCATGGCGGCGCTTGAAGCTGAAAAATTCTTAGGCGAACACGAGTAGTTTTTTATTAGAACGACTTACTTAAAGTAGCCACTGCCTTGGCGTCACAGCCATCAGCGCAATCTTTTTCATCAAGATTCGTATCAACATATTGCAGCTTCACTTCAAACTGCTTTGGAAGTGCATATGCAATACCCAGCGACCAGTCCATATAATCAGGCAGAAGGAAAGTGTTATTATCCTCTATCCACTGCTTTCCTAAATGACCGTCAATAGTTATGCCATTGGCAAAAGGCACGCCAGCCGTGGCTTTTGCGTAATATGCACTTCCGCTCTTTGCAAAAAATTCCGGCGAATATGAAAAGCTCGCGCCAATCGTTGCTTTATCAACATCAAACCCTGCGCCCGTTTTCATACCCAACGGAATTCCGTATTCCGCCGCTGCATAAAATTCCCAGTAATCATAATCTAAATTAGAGTCCGCACCGGGGTAACCATAATATATCGCGCCGACATCAGCGCTTAAGTCATCTGTTATTGCCGTGCGGTAACCGACATATCCGTCAAGCTCCACCTGCGCTTCATCTCCGTCATTAAAATCCACGTTAGAAGCCCACATACCAATATATGCGCCAACTTCATGCTGGTATTCTACCCCGCCCTGTATCGCAGGGCCTTCCTTACTCTGGCTAAGGCCGCGGAATACATAATCAGAAGTTACTGCCATTGAACCTGTGATATCACCGCCAAGTATTTTTCCTTCATCTTCCTTCTTTGGCATTTCAACACGCGGTGTTATCTGGTGCTGGTAATATTGCTGTTGTGGCTGATATTGCGGCGGCAATTGCTGCTGCATTGGCTGAACATCAGATGGCTGCATGCTTGGGCGGCGTCGTATATCATCCGCCTGCGCCTGCGGTACGGCAGTATCAGCATAAGGCGCCGGCGGTCGCATTGCATATTCTTGCGCGGCCTGAGACCGTGCATAACTGCTAACTACAGTTTGAGCGGGCGCCAAATAATTTTGCTGCGGCTGATATTGCGGAACCGGCATATATTGTGTTGCTTGAGTATATTGCGGCTGTTGCACTGGCAATACTTGCGGCGCAGGCTGATATTGCGGCGCGGCAGCTGGTTCATAAATATCAGGCGATTGATAATTCTGCGCCGCTAAATTAGGGAAGCGCTTTTGCGCCATATATTGCTTGTATGGTATAGACTGTGCCGCAGCACCTTGTGCAAATGCTATAGATACTACTGCAAGGTAATGTATTGCTTTACATTTTGGCATATGTGAATGTATAACCCACCTTATATGACTGGTAAATATAAAACTGATGTAGTTATCATTGGCGCAGGCCCAGTTGGCCTGTTTGCCGTGTTTGAATGCGGAATGATGAAAATGAAGTGCCACGTGGTTGATGCGCTTGATTTTGTGGGCGGTCAGTGCACAGCGCTTTACCCTGAAAAACCGATATATGATATTCCCGGTCACCCGCGTATTGATGCGGCAGATCTTATATCTAACCTGAAAAAACAGGCAGATGCATTTACACCTGAATATCATTTAGGCCAGCAAGTTATAAGTTTTGAAGATAACGCTGACGGCATTACAATCAAAACCAGTAAAGGTACCGAAATTGAAGCAAAGGCCATGATAATTGCTGCAGGTTGCGGCGCATTTGGCCCTAACCGCCCTCCTTTGGCAGGTATTGAAGAATATGAAGGCAAAAGCGTATTTTATCTTGTTGCCCATAAAAATGATTTCAAAGGCAAAAAAGTTGTTATCGCCGGCGGCGGTGACTCTGCCGTTGACTGGGCACTTAGCCTGCATGACGTTGCATCAAAAGTTTACGTAGTTCACAGGCGTGATAAATTTCGCTGCACCCCAGATAGTCAGGATAAGCTTTTTGAACTTGCGCGTCAGGGCAAAGTTGAAATGGTAATACCTTTTCAGCTTGAAGGCCTAGAAGGCAAGAACGGCCAGCTAACGCATGTTGTTGTTAAAACCCTTGAATGCCAGGAACACAAGCTTGAAGCAGATATCCTCCTGCCGTTCTACGGTCTTGCAATGGAACTTGGCCCGATAGCGAACTGGGGCTTAAATCTTGAAAAGAACAATATCAAAATAGACCCAACAACGGCGGCAACAAGCCACCCGCGCATATTTGCAGTTGGTGATATCGCAACTTATGAGAACAAATTAAAGCTAATTCTTTGCGGTTTCTCCGAGGCTGCGTTTGCGGCTCACTCGGCTTACCCTCTGGTACATAAAGAAGCTTATCACTTCCAGTATTCTACCAGCAGCGGCGTTCCGGCTTAAATCTGAACCAGCACACCCAACTCAACAACCCTGTCTTTCGGGATCTTGAAATATTCCGCGGCATCTGTTGCGTTGCTCGCCATGGCAATGAATATCTTATCCAGCCATATTGGCGTGCCTTTGTTTGAAGCAACCATATGCCTTCTTGAAATAAAAAACGAAGTATCTTCAATATCTATACGGATGTTTTTCTTCTTAAGCAGTTTAAGTGCCTTAGGAATGTCGGTAGTTTCCATATACCCGTAACGGATGAAAACCCGCGTAAAATCATTGCCCACTTTTTTTACCTTAACCCGCTCGGAATCGCTTAAGTAAGGCCTGTTATCAAAATAAAGCGTTAGCAGGTAATTATGTTCATGCAAAACTTTATTATGCTTTAAATTATGCAGCAGCGCAGCCGGAGTGATATTGGCAGAACTACTAAAATATACCGCATTACCGCTAACCATCTTAGGCTGCTCTTTTTCCAGAATATCTATCAGCGCTTTGATATTATTTTTACGCCTGAATTCACTATGCAAAGCTTTTGAGCATTTTACCCATATCATCATCATGACGATCAATATTACCGAAAGGAAAGCAGGGATATAACCTCCCTCAAAGAATTTCAGCATATTTGCGCCAAGGAAAACCAGGTCAATTACCAGCAACGGTAAGGTAGTAGCAATTGCATATACGAGCTTCCATTTCCAGACACATCTCATCACAAGGAAGGCAAGTATTGCCGTTGTTACCATTGTCCCCGTAACTGCAATACCGTAAGCCGAAGCAAGAGAGCTTGAATCGCGGAACAGCCCGATAATGAATATAATACCCACAAACAACAGCCAGTTAACCTGCGGCATATATATTTGACCCATCTGGTTGCGTGAAGTGTAAAGCACCTTCATACGCGGCAGCAGGCTTAACTGCACCGCCTGATGCGTAAGTGAATACGCACCCGTAATAACAGCCTGACTGGCAATTACAGTTGCGATTGTTGCAAGTATTATCATTGGCAAAGTTGCCCATTCGGGGTAAAGCAGATAAAAAGAATTTGCTGCCGCTGCGGGGTTTTTAAGTACAAGCGCTCCCTGGCCCAAATAATTCAGCATCAATGCAGGCATAACAAAACCAAGCCATGCCATGCGTATTGGCTTTTTACCGAAATGGCCAAGATCGGCATAAAGAGCCTCGGCCCCCGTAACAGCAAGAAATACCGCACCCAGAGCTATAAGCCCCGCCACACCTTCAACTGAAAGGAACTCAATTGCATGCATAGGGTTAAATGCG
>CAYVII010000060.1:0-8443 GCA_964451475.1 uncultured Rickettsiales bacterium | reverse complement strand
TGAAAGGTACAAGCCTGGAAGCGCTTAAAGGTCAGGCCATGCCGGCTCCGGCAGTGGTAGACCCTAATGCCATGAAAGGTGGGGGCGGTCCGCAAATGGTGTAATGCCAATAGCGTAAATCGGCCAATCAACTCTTGCTTTTTTATTCCCTTCATTTAATTTCTGCTGGCAACAACCAAACAGAAAAATCATGAAAAAAATTCTAGCATTATTTATAGGAGTACTCTTTATGGCAGCAGCCGGCAAAGCAAAGGCTAACGACCTTGAAAATACTATTTACCTTGAACTTAAAGATGGTCGCGTGGTCATACAGCTTCTTCCTGAGGTTGCGCCAAACCACGTGAAGCGCATCAAAGAACTTGCGCGTGAAGGCTTTTACGATGGTATCATCTTTCACCGCGTTATTGATGGCTTCATGGCGCAAACAGGTGACCCTACAGGTACAGGCATGGGCGGTTCGGAAAAACCTGATCTGAAACAGGAGTTCAATAAAACCCCTCACTTCCGTGGCGCGGTTTCTATGGCTCGTTCATCAAACCCTAACTCGGCAAACAGCCAGTTCTTTATCGTGTTCCGTGACTCTAACTTCCTTGATAACCAGTACACCGTATGGGGTAAGGTTACTTCAGGTATGGAATTCGTAGATAAAATTGCTAAAGGCGAACCTCCACGCAACCCTGATAAGATTATCTCAATGAAAGTTGCGGCGGACGTTGAAAAAGCAGCTAAGAAAGCTGAGAAGAAAGAAGATAAAAAAGCATCAGCAAACTAATATATTATTAACTATATTGTAATGAAGGGGAGGGCATTTGCCTTCCCCTTTTTATTTATAAATTCATAGGTTGGGGCAAGATGGTGCTGTATGTAGAAAAAATAACCAATAGCTAGCAAAAAGCGTGCCATGTTAGACAAATATTAACTTTTATATCCTAAATTAGAACCATAAGAGGGAGAAATTATTATGGTTCAACTGGCTCAGAATATAGGTCAAAAACAGGTGCAAAGCCTGGCAATGACGCAGGCTTTGCAGCAATCGCTAAAAATGCTGCAGATGTCAAGCATTGACCTTTCGGCAATGATCAGCGCAGAGCTTGATAAGAACCCGTTCCTTCAGTCAGATGAAGGCAGCTCTGAAGAAATGGTTCTGAGTAATACTGATCACTCTTCAACCGATCTGACCGAGCTTAAGTCAGATAGCTCATCTGACGTTATAGATTATGATTACAGTAGCTCTTACGAGAACGCTACTACGGGCGGTAACCGCAATTTTGATGATAATGAAGGCTTTGAGATAGGCTCACTGCTTGAAGATGAGAAGGATCTTCGTCAGGATCTGACCGAGCAGCTATATATAAATGTAATTGATGACCAGACCCGTAAAATAGGTCTGTATATGATGGATTTCCTTGATGATGCCGGCTATTTTACAGGTGATATTGCCGAGATAGCTGAGAGTCTTGGTATTGAAAAAGAGCAGGTTGAAGAAACTTTGAAAGAGCTTCAGCAGCTTGAGCCAAGCGGCATATTTGCGCGCAACCTTGAAGAATGCCTGCGCATCCAGCTTGAAGACAAGAACCGACTTGACCCTTGCATGTTCACGCTTCTTTCAAACCTGCAAATGCTTGGACTTCGCCGTTTTGATACGCTTATGGGCCTTTGCGGTGTTGATGAGGAAGAGCTTGAAGAGATGATCTCGGAGATCAAGTCATGCAACCCTAAACCGGCTCTTGGTTATAATAAAAAAGAATATGCGCCTGCGCAGCCTGATATCTATATCCGCCGCAAGTCTGACGGTACTTTTACTGTTGAGCTGAACAATGGTGCGCTTCCAAAAGTTCTGGTGAATAAGCGCTATTACGAGGAAGTGGCTGATAAAGCTGCCGGTAAAACCGAAAAACAGTTTATGCGTGAAAATATCGCAAGCGCAAACTTTATAGTGCGTGCGCTGGATAGCCGCGCAAATACAATGGTAAAAACCGCGGCGGCAATTGTGCGCCATCAGGAAGAATTCTTTAAATACGGCATCAAATACTTAAAACCGTTGACTCTGGCGCAAATAGCCGATGAGGTTGGACTGCATGAAAGTACGATCAGCCGTGTGACAACTGCAAAATATATGCAAACTCCGCGCGGTTCTTTTGAAATGAAGTATTTTTTCACTTCAGGCGTTGCCAATGCGGGCGGTGAGGTTGCTTCTACTTCAGTGAAAGAGCAAATTAAGGAAATGCTGGAGAAAGAAGATAAAAATAGCCCTCTTTCAGATGATGTTATCGCAAAACTTCTGGCAAAGCGTGGTGTAAAAATCTCACGTCGTACTGTTATGAAATACCGCGAGGCAATGGGCATTGCTTCTTCGTACGAACGTAAAAAATCGTCTTTGATACTATAGAAGTCAATTTTTCGTACAAAAATTGTGTATTTTTCGTTGAAAAATTATAAAAACTATGATAACGTCATAAAATTGCAACAGAAATTACTAACTAATAGTTAATTTTTGCATACAAAACCAAAAACTGGAGGCGTTCGCATGACAGTATCAGCATATATCAATGCTTTAAGCTCAAAGAAAACTGAACTAGAAAATCAAATCCAAGAAGAAATGAGAAGTCCCATGCCGGACTTTACAAAAATAAGCCAGCTCAAAAAGCTGAAGCTTGCGGTTAAGACCCAAATGACAGAAATGCTTAAAAAACAAGACTCTGTCACCGCATAATACCGAAATTATCCTTTGTTTGTTAGCCAAAAAAGAGCCCGCCCTGTAAAAGGGGCGGGTTTTTTATTTAAAACTAATGAAATTTGATTCATGATGTGATATGCGGCTAATTATTGTTAGCTTTTTATGAGTGGATAGAAAGCTGTATGGGAATGGTTAGTAGTAAATCAGCCTGTTATAAAAATGAAAATCGCTCTGCATGTTTGGAAAGGTTTAGTGATGCTTTTTAAGATACTTAGGGAGTTGTTGGTCTTAATGGCCATTTTTATCCCTGGGACAATGGCAGTGGTTCTCACTCTTGCCGGCCTCTTTCTGAGTGTTTTATTTAATCCGGTCATGTTGCCGAAGGTTCTGGGGTACATTTTTGTAAGCGCCTCAACGGCTGTGGTTGCATGGCAATTCAGACATTGGTGTACAAACACGCTGCCTCCTTAACAAGAGCAAGGTTTGTCTTCGTACGAAAGGGGTGGTGCAGCAATGTGCCGCCCCTTCTTTTTATATTGAACCCCGCTCTTTAATTGACAATTGCTCCTAAATCCTTAAACACTAATTGCCAACAACTAATGACTAAAGACTGGGAAAATGGGACTTACATACAAAGATGCAGGGGTAGATATTGATGCGGGTGACGAACTTGTGGAAAGGATCAAGCCGTTTGCGAAGGCTACTCATCGTATTGGGGCTGACTCTGACCTTGGCGGTTTTGGTGCTCTTTTTGACCTTACAAAGCTGGATTATAAGCAGCCTGTACTGGTTAGTTCAACTGACGGGGTCGGCACTAAACTAAAGCTGGCAATAGATTCGGGCATTCATGACACCGTGGGCATTGACCTTGTTGCAATGTGCGTGAATGACATAATAGTGCAGGGCGCTGAGCCGCTATTCTTCCTTGATTATTACGCGTGCGGCAAACTGCATGTTGATGTAGCTGCCCGCGTTGTTGGCGGTATTGCCGAAGGCTGCCGTCAGGCAGGCGCAGCGCTTATTGGCGGTGAAACCGCTGAAATGCCCGGCATGTATAAGTCCGAGGATTATGACCTTGCAGGTTTTGCGGTGGGTATCGTTGAAAAAGACCGTATCCTTCCAAAAAACATTCAGGAAGGTGATATCCTTATCGGCGTTTCTTCAAGCGGGGTTCACTCAAACGGCTATTCACTTGTTCGCAAGATATATGAAAGCAACAAGAAAGAGTTCGATATCAAAGAACTTATGGCTCCTACAAAAATATACGTAAAAGCGCTTCTTCCGTTAGTGAAGAAAGGCCTTGTTAAAGGCATGGCGCATATTACAGGCGGCGGCATAACTGAAAACCTGCCGCGTATCACAGGTGCTGAGATCAGGCGTTCTTCATGGGAATTCCCTGAGCTTTTCAAAAAGCTTCAGAAGTTCGGCGGTGTTGCGGAAGAAGAAATGCTGCGTACTTTCAACTGCGGTATCGGCATGATAGTTGCGGTTGCGCCAGAGAATAAACATGCGGTGATAAAAGCGCTTAATGAAAGCGGCGAAACCGCGTTTGAAATTGGCATGGCTAACAAAACTGATATTGTGAAGTATGTCTAAATTAAAAGTAGCAGTTCTTATTTCCGGCAGGGGTTCAAACCTTAAAGCGCTTCTTGATGCGTGCGATACTCCCAATTTCCCGGCCGAGATCGTTCACGTTATCTCAAACAAAAAAACCGCAAAAGGCCTTAAATACGCTGAAGATTATGGCGTTCCTTATGAGGTTATAAATCACAAAGACTACGAAAGCCGCATTGATTTTGACATGACAATGCATGACCATATCATAAAATCAGGCGCGGAATTTATCTGCCTTGCCGGTTTCATGCGCGTGCTTTCAAAAAAATTCGTTGATCTGTGGGACGGTAAAATGATGAACATCCACCCGTCTCTTCTTCCATCATTCAAAGGTGTTGAAACACACAAGCAGGCACTTGCCGCGGGCGTAAAATATCATGGCTGTACCGTACATTTCGTTAGCGCAGATGTTGATAGCGGCCCTATAATAGTGCAGGAAGTTGTGCCGGTGCTGGATGACGATACCGAGGAAACATTAAGTGCACGCGCACTTGAAAAAGAGCATATCGCATACCGCCGCGCACTACGCACGATTGCCGAGAAGAAATACAAGATCGAAGGTCAAAGGGTTATAACGTGGGGCTAGTTCTTTCAGGCGTACAGCCAACGGGGAATTTGCATTTAGGTAATTACCTTGGCGCTATCAAGAACTGGGTTGATATTCAAAACCGGCATACTTGCTATTTTATGCTGGCAGATCTGCACGCAATAACATTGCCGCAAGATCCAAAACAATTGGCTGAAAG
Source organism: uncultured Rickettsiales bacterium (assembly GCA_964451475.1). GTDB lineage: Bacteria > Pseudomonadota > Alphaproteobacteria > Rickettsiales > 21-14-0-20-44-7 > CAYVII01. The sequence goes on along the minus strand of CAYVII010000060.1, from coordinate 3,406 downwards.
CGTAATAAGCGTGGCCGCGCTTTATATCGCAAGCGGCATTGATCCAAAGAAAAGTGCAATTTTTAATCAGTCACGCATTGGCGGCCACACCGAACTTGCATGGATACTTGGCTGCAATACACCGCTAGGCTGGCTAAATCGCATGACGCAGTTCAAGGAAAAAGCAGGTAAACATAAAGAAAACGCAGGTCTTGGCCTATATTCATATCCTGTTTTAATGGCCGCAGATATTCTGCTTTATAACGCAACCCATGTTCCTGTTGGTGAAGACCAAAAGCAGCATTTGGAACTTGCGCGTGATATTGCCGGTGCATTCAACCGCAATTATAATACTGAAATGTTTGTACTGCCTGAGCCGCTGATTATGGGCGCTGCAACACGTGTTATGAGCCTGCGTGACGGCAAAAAGAAAATGAGCAAATCAGATGAATCTGATTTCTCGCGCATAAATATGACAGATAGTGCCGATGTGATTGCCGATAAATTAAAACGCGCAAAATCTGATTCGTTTGAAGGGATTTCATATAATGAAGATGAACGCCCTGAAGTTGCCAACCTAATAAACATTGTTTCTGCTCTTACGGCAGAAAAACCGGCAGATATTGCGGCAAGAATGGCTTCCTACAATTTCAGCAAATTCAAAACCGAAGTAGCTGATATTGTTGTAGCTAAAGTTGCGCCTATAACTGCAGAATATAAACGCCTTACTTCTGACCGTTCATACATCATGCAGGTACTTAAAGACGGCTCAGAGAGGGCAGGCGAAGTATCTGAAAATAACATGAAAAAAGTTCGCGATATCGTAGGCTTCATTTAATTATTAAAATCATTCCTAACTTTAATTAATATTTAACCCTGGCATGTTATGTTGAATTTAAGCATAACTATAAATATCCGGGGGGATTATGGGTTACAAGGGAAGCCGCGAAGCGGCGGCAGAGATATATCATTCTCATTTTGAAGAAGTTCACCAGGTTTGTGAAGATTTCCAGAAAACAAACCATTTCGATTCACTGAATAAAATAATGCACTTGATTGGCCACCTTCACTCGGTTGGCGGCGCGCAATACCAATATGGTAAAGATGCCGACTATCCGGAAGTATGGTTAATGTCTAACGGCAAAACAATTTTGACCCAGCTTATTAGTGATGCTGAGGGCAGCAAACTTGAAGATGCTGCAAAATCACTAAAAACTATCCGCAATGAGCTGGAAAGTAACAGGCTGGTCTAACGATGTTCTTTTTACTTGGGTTGAAGGGCCCTGCCTTAAAACGGCAGGGTTTCTTTTTGTCTATTTGCCGCCCCAAATGCGCTTGATGCCTGCTGCTCTGCCGCTGCCATGCTTATATATCTCATAGCCTATAGGGTTCTTTTTATAATATTCCTGATGGTGCTCTTCCGCCGGATAGAATTTAGCCGCAGGCAATATTTTTACCGCGATCTTCTTACCGGGGAATTTTGCGGCCACTTCTGATTTTATTTTTTCCGCCACCGCTTTTTGCGCATCATTGGCGTAAAATATCACCGTTTCATATTGCTGTGCCTTATCGGCAAATTGCCCCTCGGTATCGAACGGGTCTATATTGGCAAAATAAATGCGTACAAGTTCTTCGTAATGCGCTTTCTTCGGGTCGTAAATAACCTCAATGACCTCATAATGGCCTGTAGTATGCGTGTTTATGCTGTCATATGTAGGGTTTGCCGTATGCCCGCCCGAATAGCCTACAGTGGTTGAAACTACACCTTCAGCCGAATCAAATACCGGCTCCATACACCAGAAACAACCTCCGGCAAAAATTGCGCTTTCATTTTTTTCCGTGCTTTCGCTAGTACCTGTCATAAGCGCCGTAAAAATTATTGATGCTACAAGAATAGCTCTTATCATATAAAGATCATATCATGAACAAGCAAAAGATACACGAAATATTCAGCCGCTTTCAGCAGGCTGAGCCTGATCCCCGCACAGAACTGGTATTTACAAACCCTTTCACTTTGCTTGTGGCGGTGGTGCTTTCTGCCCAAAGCACAGATAAAGGCGTGAACAAGGCAACGCCAGCGCTTTTTAAAGCGGCCGATACCCCGGAAAAAATGATGAAGCTGGGCGAGGATGCAATAAGGAATTACGTGAAAACGATCGGCCTTTTTAATTCCAAGGCAAAAAATATTTATCTGCTAAGCAAAATTCTGGTGGAGCAATACGGCGGCAAAGTTCCGGCAGACCGTGACGAACTTCAAAAATTACCGGGAGTAGGGCGCAAAACTGCCAATGTAGTGCTAAACTGCGCGTTCGGCCAGCCAACAATGGCAGTGGATACGCATATATTCCGTGTTTCAAACCGCATAGGTCTGGTAAAGGCAGATAATGTGCTGGATACAGAGCAACAGCTTTTAAAAGTAGTGCCGAAGGGGTTTTTATTCAACGCGCATCATTGGTTGATATTGCACGGGCGTTATATTTGTATGGCCAGAAAGCCAAAATGCGCCTTATGTCTAATAAAAGACATTTGCGAGTTCAGGGACAAAAACCTGTAAAGGTTAGTTGTTCACCACGTCCAGATCGCGGGGCTGGATATAGGTAAAGTCACCTGAATTTATTTCCTCAGAGTTCATTTCCTGTAATGTTTTTCTGTAATGTTCAAGCCAGACAAGTGTTTCTTCCTGACCTTTAGAAGGCTTATCAGTAGTCTCATTTCCCATTGAATACTCCCTTATATTACCCGTTCTTTTAGTAGCGGAAAAAGGTCAAAATGTCAATTGAAATCACCTGTCAAAAAACAGGCGTCACCATATGAAAAGAAACGGTATTTTTTTTCAATGGCGTGGGCATATGCTGCCTGCATCCTGTCAAGGCCGGCAAGCGCAGATACCAGCATGAACAGGGTGGATTTAGGCAGGTGGAAGTTGGTGATAAGCGCATCCACTACGCTGAATTTATAGCCGGGCGTAATAAAAATTTCCGTATCGCCGCTGCCGGCAACACCGCCTGATGACTCAAGTACACGGCACGAAGTTGTTCCAACCGCAATCACGCGACCGCCATTCGCTTTTGTTTTGGCAATTGCCTGCTGCGTTTCTTCGCTTATCTCATAATATTCCGAATGCATTTTATGCTCAGATATATTTTCAACTTTCACAGGCTGGAATGTTCCTGCGCCGACATGCAGCGTAACAAATGCCTTGTTAGGGATCTTTGCCAGTAATTCTTCAGTAAAATGCAAACCCGCAGTAGGCGCAGCAACCGAGCCTTCATCTTTTGCATAAACCGTCTGGTAACGTGTTTTGTCGGCAAGCTCGTCTTCGCGCTTAATATATGGCGGCAGAGGCATATGCCCGTGTTTGCGGATTATTTCATTATCCGAAATTTCGATCTCCACTTCACCGCTTGGCAGTTTGCCAAGTATTTTT
>CAYVII010000059.1:0-8458 GCA_964451475.1 uncultured Rickettsiales bacterium | reverse complement strand
CTAAAAATTATATTGCAAGAAGGAGCTATTCCTCAGGCGGGAAGCGGAAGCTTACCTCAGTGAATTTACCGCGGATATTCACGTTCTTGGTTATGGTTTTGGCATCGGTTGTGGTGGTTGCTTCAATGCGGTACTGCCCTTTTTCAAGCTGCGCCATTAACACCGGCCCGCTGGTTGTTGTTTCCAGAACCACCTTGCCGTTAGGGTCGGTTATTTTAACGGTGACAATTGCCAGATACTCACCCCTTGGCCCACGCACGAACAGAGCTTTGAAGTTGTAATTAGATTGCACTGCGTTTATTTCCGCCATACCTTCAGCGCCAACTCCGCCTGATATATGGTTTACCTCGCTAGCAGTTTCTGCCTGAGTGGATTCGTTTTGTGCTAAAGCAAGTAGCGGGGCAACTATAAGAAAGCCCGCCGCAATCAATGTATGCAGTATCTTCTTCATAGGCTTTAAGCTACTAAAGCCCATATAAAAATTACATGTGGAAGTTATTGCTCTGCAGGCGTTTTGGCGCGCACCATAGGCTTACGCTCAAGGTCTTTGTTGCCGTCTTCAGGCTTTAAATTCTTTTTTGCCGGTGAGGCTTTTTTTTCGGCGCGGAAAGGCTCAATTACTGTAGCTTCGCCGTTAACAATATATCTTTGCCCGACAAGGCTTACTTCCCTTGGTATACGGAAGTCACCAAGTACCCCGATCCCGCATTTTACTATTGCTTTTTTTAGGGCGGCGGTTTGTTCAGCTTCGGGTTTTAAATGAAGATCGTCTTTTTCAATTTCATGAAAGACGGTGTTTATCGTGGAAAGAGTCCATGCAGCCTGTGCATGATTTCCTCCAACCATCAGTGTGGGCATCTGTTCCGAAATAGCATATATTGAATATGCTGTTATGTTCATGCAGGAACGCTTTAATAATCCTGGGCTCAGGTCAATAATGAAATGGTCTCTGTCCTTATCCGTCGTTTTCCTTTTTACCTGCGGCGCACAGTAAATAACGGTCTCAAGCTTATCTTCCCCTTCAGGGCGAAACTTTTCTGCAGTAAGCGCTTTTGTTTTAAGTATGTTATCAGTTTTGCTGTTTACCCTAATAGCGCTTTCATCCGTATAGCTTACCTGATGCGTAAGCTCCAAATTCTTTGTCTGGCAAAACCCTTTAGATAAGTTTATGACCTGCTCAACGAACTTTTCGCCATATTTCTCAATTGCAGCTTCAACCGTTTTTCTGGTGTTGTCTCTGAAATAACCAAGATTGGCCATGGATATTACGTTCACCTGCCTGATATGAGGGTCATCCTCAGCCATGCAGGCGGTTAGGTCATTTGCTATCAGGGGGCTCACTTTTGGGTGTGTAAGTCCGTTTGCTGCCTGCGATATAAGGTGGGCATCATAAGCTTCTTTATCTTTCCCGCTAACGGTTATAGCAGGCTGTTTCCAGACTGCTCCGGCTATTTGTAATATGCTAAGTACAAGCTTGTGCGGCATGCTAAAAATATAACATCCTAATATTAAGCAATTGTTTCAGAATAATAAAACAATGCCTTGCTACTGCTAAGTGCTTGAGTTGTATATATGATGTTTTAGGAAAAAGTGGCGGGAGTGACGGGACTCGAACCCGCGGCCTCCTGCGTGACAGGCAGGCGCTCTAACCAACTGAGCTACACCCCCGCACTGGTCAGGCGCGTTAATTAGCAGTTATGAATAATGATTTCAAGAAAGAAATTCACTAAATATACAATATTGCGCCAAACCGCAGCCAATAAGGGGTTTTTTGGCCATTTATGTTCTGAAAGCGCCGCATAATTGCCATAAAATTACCCGTTTGGTAAATATATTTGCCTTCAGGTTTGTTTTGCCGCCGCCATGATGTAAGCTGGCTTTATGAGGCTTAGTTTATTAAATCTGGCTCTTGCAGCCGCAATATCTGCCACACTTACCGCCTGCGCCGGCAAGCAGGATATTGGCCCTAACGGCTATTCAGTTTCTTACACCGAAGGTTACAGTGACGGTTGCCACAGCAGCCAGCGGGGCAGGTTGTTAAATGATGATGACAGGTTCGATAGTGAAGAACAGTACGCAATGGGCTGGTCTGACGGCTACCGCAATTGTGAAAGCCCCGAAGATGCCGCCAAGCGCCAGATGCGCACAAGCAATTTGAATAAAGGCATAAATGCCGAGCATGAAAAATATTTTCAAAGCTACAGCCTTGGCAATCCGCCCTCAACTAAAGTATCGCCTTCAAGCATCAGGATATTCTAAAAATATATTCTAGGCTGCCTTGCCTTCAATGCCAAGCAGTAGCGCCTTGGCTTCCAGCCCGCCCGCAAAACCCGTAAGCTTGCCGTTAGAGCCAATAACGCGGTGGCATGGCGCAATGATAGAAATTGGGTTCTTGCCGTTTGCCGCACCGACTGCTCGCACCGCCTTAGGGCTGCCGACCTGCTGCGCAATTTGCGCGTAGCTGCGCGTCTGCCCGAAAGGGATGGTAAGCAAGGCATTCCAAACTTTTTTCTGGAAGTCGGTTCCCGCAAAATCCAGCCTCAGGGAAAATTTCTGCAAATTGCCTGCAAAATATTCTGTCAGCTGTTTTTTAGCTTCGGAAAGTACAGGGTGTGCATCATCTTTTTGCATATCTTCAAGGCGCACGCGCTTAGGATCATCATTTTCCCACAATATCGCGGCAAGGCCTTTATCACTCGCCACAAGTTTAAGCTCACCTACCGGAGATTTCATTGTTGTGTATGCGTATGCCATAAAGCCTCTCTTTTTGTTGCGCCAGGCTTTAATATAGCGCCGCCTTCAGCGCTTTTCAAGCCGCAGTAACAAAGGTTGACGACAATAGTTTTGGGCAATAACCTGATAAAGTGAGATTACATTATTTTCAGCATGTAACGTTTGAAGGTCTGGCAATGATCCGTGACTGGGCAACCGCGCGCGGGCATAGTTTAAGCAGCACGCTTTTTTATGAAGAAAGTCACACGATACCGCAACTGAATGAATATGACGCTCTGGTTATCATGGGCGGGCCAATGGGTGTGTATGATAAAGATAAATATAGCTGGTTAAAGGCAGAGAAGCAGCATATACGCGCGGCAATTGATGCAGGTAAACCCGTGCTGGGTGTTTGCCTTGGCGCGCAGCTTATGGCAGCAAGCCTTGGCGCAAAAGTTGCTCCGCATAAGCATAAGGAAATTGGCTGGTTTCCGGTTGCTGTGCTTGATGCCGCAGCAGGCCACCCTGTGCTTGCAGGTTTGAACAGTGCAATGAATGTATTCCACTGGCATGGCGACCGTTTTGAGATACCGCAAAACGCGCTGCATTTAATGAGCAGCAAGGCATGTGATAATCAGGCATTTTTATATGGCCGCGCGCTTGGCCTGCAATTCCATATAGAAATGGATGAGGAAGCAATTGAAAAGATAATAAAGGAATGCGCGCACGAGCTAGTTGTGGCGGAGAATGTGCAGGATGCCGCGCAGATACGTGAAAAGACGCAAAAGAATAATACAAGGATGACGCTGTTTAATTTGCTGGATAACTGGCTGAAGGGATGATGATGGATAAGAATATAGCGCCGGTAGCATTGGCAAAAGCATCAAGGCTAATAAACCATGGGCCTACAATACTAGTGTCTGCAAGCCATGAAGGCGTGGAAAATGTAATGGCCGCCGCATGGGTATGCGCGCTGGATTTTGACCCGCCAAAACTAACAGTGGTTTTGGATAAGGAAACAAAAACACGAGAACTGATAGAAAAAAGCGGCGAGTTTGTGATTCAAGTGCCAACGCTGGCGCAACTGGAACTAACCCGCAAAGTTGGCAGCGTAAGCATGCATGATGATGTTGATAAGCTGAAGCACGCAAATGTAAAACTATTCAGTTTTGAAAACTATAGCCTGCCATTCGTGGAGGGATGCTCGGCATGGATGGCATGCAAATTAATACCCGAGCCGCACAACCAGAATAAATATGACCTGTTCATAGGGCAGGTGACGGCAGCATGGTCAGACACCCGCGTATTCAAAGACGGCCACTGGAACTTTGAAAATGCTGATACAAACCTACGCAGCATCCACCACGTAGCCGGCGGCAATTTTTATGCGATCGGTGAGGTATTTTCTGGGAATGGTTAGCGCTTTATATGGTTTATCCAAGTAGAGCGAAGTTCATCTAATGTTACTTTATGAATAATTTCATGGTTGGACTTATGCCTTTTTTTATCAAAATGCTTAAGTAATCTTTGTTCCATGTCATATGCCTCACGTGCGGTATTAAATAAATTATGTAAAATTGTTTTATATTGTAATCCACCAATTTCCGGCATAGAAGATTGATTGAACTGGCGCTGCCTTACTTCATAGTCAAATGCCCAGCCTATTTTAAACGCGCTATCTTTTGTGCCTATAATCTCCATAACATATGTATAGGCAGGTGCGCGTCGCATATGCATAACACCATTTCTTTTGGTGGTAGGAGGAGGGGATGATTTTTTGCGTGCCGTTGCGTGTCCTTCTATGCGTGCACGGGCGCGTATAGTTGGTGTCAGAAGCTGAACTTCTTCTTTGCGAAGATTGATTATTTTTGCGGCTTCTTCGTCAGTAAGTGGCACTATTCCCTTTACAGATTCATAACCCTCAAAATGCCGGTTAGAGATTTGTGCTAATAATGGAGGATTAATAATTTTCCATGCACGTTTGTTAAATAGTGCATATGGCCATTTAAAATTACCGTCTTTATCATAATCATGTTCACGGTGAGGAATGTCAAAATCCAATGTCATTACAGGATCTATAGTTGGTTCCATAATACCAAGTATTCGACCACGTTCTTCTTTTTTTGTAGGTTCGCCGGTAGTGCCTACTAGAACTACAATATCGCCAGATTTTAATTTCCGCTGTGCCTCTTCACGTTTTTTTAATTCGCTGAAAGTCAGTGGTGGTGCTGGCTCGCGGAAACCCCATACTTTTGTTAGATAAACCGTCATCAAAAATCCCCTCTGTTTGAATATATCAAAAAGATAGCAAAATACAAATTAGGGAAAAGCTATAGGGAACGTCCGAAGAACTGGTGGAGGCGACAGGAGTCGAACCCGCGACATCTTGAATGCAAATCAAGTGCTCTACCAACTGAGCTACGCCCCCACTAAGGTAGAAATGAAGAAGCCGGAATTTAGCTATCCAGAAATAAAAATCAACAAGATTTTTTCATTCTGTCAAAAATTCCGTCTTTTGTAAAATGGTGGGTCCGAGAAGAGTTGAACTTCTGACCCCCGCCTTATCAGAGCGGTGCTCTAACCAACTGAGCTACGAACCCTCATTTTACGGTTGCTGCAACCGCCCAATAACATTGGTTGGCTACAACGAAGGGTGTTTATGGTAAAAAACTCGATCTAAATCAAGTCATTTTTTAAATTCTGATGAAATTTACCCAAAAAACTGTATTTAGAGCCAATGTCATTACTAAAATCCTCTTTTAAAATAGGGTCTTTGACCCTCCTTTCCCGCCTTGTAGGCTATGTAAGGGATATGATGCTGGCCTTTTACCTTGGCGCAGGCGGTGCTTCTGACGCATTCCAGGTGGCTTTCAGGCTGCCAAACACGTTCAGGGCATTATTTGCCGAAGGGGCTTTCAACGCGGCATTTGTGCCGATGTTCTCTAAAATAAAAGCAAAAGAGGCCGCGCTTGAGTTTGCCGAACAGGCATTTGCAATGCTTCTGGCAATATTATTAGGGCTTACCGTACTGGCGCAAATATTCATGCCCGCATTTATTATGGTTATCGCCGATGGCTTTGAAGGCGCGCAGCTGGATCTGGCCGTGGCACTTACGCGCATAACCTTCCCGTATCTTATACTAATATGCCTTGTTTCATTGTTCGGCGGCGTACTTAACTCAATTGGCCGCTTTGGCGCGGTAGCCTTCACGCCCGTGCTGATGAATTTAAGCATGATACTTACGGTGCTGGTGCTGCAGGGCTATTTCCCCAATGATGCATATGCGTTTGCAGTGGGTGTAATGGTTTCGGGCGTAGTGCAGTTCGCTTACCTGTATTTTGAATGCCGCAAGGCCGATTATAAAATAAAACTGCGCCTGCCGCGCTTTAGCCCGCAAATACGCAGTTTAATGATAAAAATGCTACCGGTAATTATCGGGGCAGGAGTTTTGCAAATAAACGTGCTGGTGAATACGCAAATAGCATCACATATATCGGAAGGCGCGATATCTTTATTATATTACGCAGACCGCATAAGCCAGCTGCCGCTTGCGCTTATTGGCACGGCCATTGGCACGGCAATGCTGCCAAGCCTTTCACGCCTGTTCCGTGAAAAAGAAGCAAGGCAGGCAAATGACATGCAGAACACGGCCTTTGAAATAAGCTGGTTCTTCTCTGTGCCTGCGGCATTTGGTATTCTGGCAATTGCAGGGCCGATTGTAAGCGTGCTGTTTGAACGCGGTGAATTCAATGCGGCCAACACGGTTGCGGTAACGCGTGCGCTTTGGGCTTACTCACTGGGCATTCCGGCCTTTGTGCTGATGAAAATATTCACGCCTGGCTTTTATTCTAACGATGACACTAAAACTCCTGTGAAGATAGCGGTTGTATGTATTGCCTCTAACCTTGCAATAAGCCTTGGCCTGATTTACGGCGCAGGCTTTGACCATGTGGCGCTGGCAATTGCCACAACGGTTTCATCATGGCTTAACGTGCTGCTTCTGGTGATCGCGCTATACAGGCGTGACCTGTTCAGATTTGAAAAGGCAACGCTGGTAAAAGCATCTAAAGTGCTGCTTGCTTCAATAATAATGGCGGCAGTGGTTATTGGTTTTTATACAAACGCCGAACCTTACCTGCCAATGCTTATAAACCTTGTTCTTTCAGTAGGCCTTGGCGGTGTTATATTTATAGGGCTGGCATATATAACGAATGCTTTTGATAAAGAGGAATATATTGCCATCATCAAAAGGAAGATGCCTGGAAAAAAAACAGCTAAATAAGTAATTTAGTGCACTTTACGCCTGTTTTATATTTCTGCGCCCGTTGCCGCATATATTAATTATACTTATACAGATAGTCTGTAGCCATAACAACGAAGGGGTTCTTATGGGCGTAACAGAAATTTTATTAGTAGTTCTGCTATTAATGGTAATAGGCGCGGTGCCGGTATGGCCGCATAGCCGTAACTGGGGTTACGCTCCGGGCGGCGGTTTAGGTCTGGTACTTATTGTGCTGATTATATTGCTGCTGACAGGGCATATATAAAAGCCTGTGAACAGGTAAAAAAAGACCCCGTAATTGCTTACGGGGTTTTTTCGTTACTAACTATACTCAAATCTTTTTAGCTGGCATCAAAGCTGCTTTCCTGTTCCGGCTTGTCTGCATTCTCGGTGTGAGTAGGCAGAACATCAGACTCGGTACGGTAAAGGTTTTTGCCCATGCTATCATGCGTGTTACGCACTACAATGCTTGAAACGAAGCTGTCATATTCATTGTTATCAGCTTCAGAAGCGGCTGCCATACGAACATATTTCAGTTTCTGGCGAACGATACCTTTATATATAGGGCGCAGGTTGCGACCCGTAATAGTAACTTCCCAGTTATTGAACTTCACCTGAAGAGTAGAGTTGTTTGAGAAGAAAGCAGAAATGAAATAACCGTACGGAAGTACAATTGCGTCATCTGCGCTTATTTCGAAGTCAACCATATACGCATAGTCGCTTTCATCCACCATCTGGTAAAATGGGGAGGTGCCGTTTATAGGAACTATTTTACTAAAAAGTTTAAGTTCCGGTTTGCTGCTAACATCTGTGGTCATATCTTTTCCCATTTTTGTTCCTCCCCTTATTATTTACTCAAATTACTTATTTTCGTGTTCGTGCAATTAGAAGCGCAGGCGTGCTCCCGCTTCAAGAGTGTGTGCGCTATATTCAAATTCCGCGCCGTCTTCTTTCAGGTCGCTGAAAGTATCAAGATACTTATAAGCTAGTGAAATGTCTGTTTGCGGAAGTACGTTGTTCAGGCTAACACCGCCGATAAGCTGATATGCCGGAGCATAATCTTTACCGTCAATGCCTGCCGCGTTAGTAGGAGAGATCTGTACGTTGACCGCACCAAGACCTGCACCAAGGAACGGGCTGATATTGTTGCCTAGGTCGAAATCATAAAGAACGTTACCAAGAAGTTTGGTCGCCTCGCTATCACCGTTGCTGCCTGCAGCATCAATGCTTTGTGAAACGTAACCAAGCTCAACCTCGTAACGGAAGTTGCTAGGTTTGTAACCTAATGTTGCTGAAACGCCGATGTCGTTATCAAGGTCAAACTCACCTGAAGCCGCGCCACGCTGCCAGTCGTCTGAACCGGGCATTACCGCGCCTGCGTTAAGACCAACATACCAGAAAGGCCATTTAGCGTTGTTTGAACCTGCAGCAGGTTCAAAGTTATTATATGAGTTGCTACGTGCA
>CAYVII010000058.1:0-8529 GCA_964451475.1 uncultured Rickettsiales bacterium | reverse complement strand
CTTTAGCAAGAAGCGGGTTGAATGTGCCAAGTTTTTCAATGAAATCACCGTCACGTGCTTTGCGGCTGTCGGCAGCCACGATTTTGTAAAATGGTTTCTTTTTTGCGCCTGCGCGAGCAAGCCTGATCTTAACTGCCATATGTTGTCCTTTTTTTATTATGTTTCCGGCCTAAATAGAGAAGGCCCGTTTGATTATTCCCGCATAAACGGGGCGGCTTTATTAGCCTATAAACCCGTATATGTCAAGCACTGGGCAAATTCTGCATAAGTTGGCCAAACAAAAATGCCCCGCTAATTTGCAAGTTACGACCCCTCATATTAAAGTTATAAGAATTCAACTATTCAGTGTGGGTAATTTGCTTGGGGAGGCGGGTATATATAGCCGGTAGTTAGGATATATTCAAATAAATCAATGTAATTAACTGTATATTAATCTTTATTTGTTAATCAGGAAAAATCCTAAGTAATTGCTGATGGTTCTAGGATAGGTTGTAACAAAAAATAATGTAAGGGTAAATTATGCTACATGTAGCTAATAGCATTAGGTCTGCTGATACGGACAAGACAGGCAAGGTTACGGATAAAACCGTGGTTGCCGACAAGTTAATAAAGCTGAGCCTGCGAAAGCGCAAGTTCAAAAAACGCCTGCATGAGGGCGATGATCATCCTCCAAGGATACCGCTTCCTATTGATGAAAGTGAGTATTCTCTTTGTGTATTGCTTTGGCAGTCAACCATAATTCAGGCGCTGTATGATCTTGCCTCTACCGGCAGTTCGGCCGATTCAAGACTTATAAAGGCAGAAGCTGCGGGCTGGTTCTTTTTGCCTAAGAGCAATGATTTTACACTTGTTTGTGAGCTTGCCTGCCTTTGCCCGGTAAAGGTAAAGCGCATGGCTCGCAAAGTGGCAAAAGAGGGTGAGAAGGCACTGGAGGGTTTTAATTTCCGTACTATCAGGAAAGATCTTTCTGACCGCGCCCCTACCAGAAGAAAGCCTAAAGCAGCTAAAGGGGGCAGGCCATGAGCTTCACTTCAAAACGGGGGCGTCCGCCGGCCAATATGGCAGGCCTGACGCTGATAGAGGGCGGCAAACAGGAAGATATAAAGCCAAAAATAAGGCCTAAAAGCCGTATTAACCGTGAACCTATTGATATTTGCCACGAAAAAGGCCTGATATCAGATGACCAGCACCGTGCCGCCATACATTTCAGATGGTTATACAGTTTAAGATTTGGCGCTCCGGGAGTTTCAGCCACTGATTATGACCGCATGTCAGGCAGGCAGTTGCGCGATAATGATCCTAAATGGCAGGAGGAGCGTGAGCGTGAATATGCTATGGCAGTTGAAAAACTGCGCATGTGCGGCGCCCTCAAAATTGTATTGAATCTGGCGGTTTTCAACCATGTTCCGCGTTATATGCCAAGAGGGCGTATAAGTCGTAAAGACTATATCCACCATAATTTGAACGAGATAGTAAAGTTGCAGGAAGGGCTGGATATTCTGGCGCGGCACTGGGGTAAGACTGCAAAATAGCATTTAAAATCAGGAGCAGGCAGGTAAGCGGGCAAAATTAACTTGATGTTAAGTGAAACCTGATAGCGTTAAGTTTGTAGGAAATATTACGTGGAAAAAAGCATGAACTACTTACAGGCTGCCGCCACTTACAGGACGGCGAATGAAACGGTCCAAAAGACCAGACAGGTTGTTTTACTTTACGATGCCGTGATCCGCTTCCTTCAGCAGTCTAAACAGGCTATTGAAACGCAGGATTATGAGCAGCGCCTTAAACTGCTGCAAAAAGCCAGCAATATAGTTATGGGTCTTAACAGCGCGCTGGATTTTGAAAATGGCGGCGAGATATCTGAAATGCTGAGCAATTTCTATAATGCTATGGACCTGCGAATTCTAAGCATTAACCGCACAAATAACATTGATGATCTGGAAAAAATTATCCGCGAGGTTAAAACCATGCGTGATGCGTGGGACCAGATAGATCAGCAAAGCAAATCTGAAAAGGCAGAAACTTTTGCGCCCGTTGCCCCGCCAGCATCTGAACCGAGCACAGGTTCTGATTTCAGCGCTTAAAAGATCAGCCTTCTTCCTGATGAAGAAGCATCCACAGGCCCATTAAAATAAATATTCCTGCAGGTGTCCATGCTGCCAGTATGGCAGGCATACTTCCAGACATTCCGTAGCTTGCCGTAAGTTTTGTAACAAAGAAGAACACAAAACCGCTAAGCACGGCACCAAGTATCAGCCAGCCTGTTTTTCCCTGACGTGAATATTTCAAAGAATAAACAGAGGCAATTATCACCATCGCCGCAAGTAATACCGGCGTTGTAAGTATTGTGTGGAAATGCAGCTTATGCTTAAGCGCCGAAAAGCCCGATTGCTCTAGCATGCTTATAAATTCAGGTAGTTCCCAGAAAGACATTGTATCGGGTGAGCCAAAGCTATCCTGTATCTGCGCTATTGTAAGATTGGTGGGCAGGCTTGCCTCCGGCATTTTATCCGGCGTGCGGTCAGGCATATTTATTATCACCTTTTTAAAACGCCATTCACTATCAAGCAGCTTACCTTCTTTCGCATCAATGCGGTTTATGAAATCAAAATCTTTTGTGAAATTGAATACCGTCACATCCTTAAAATCACGGCTATCGGGCGATATTCCGGCAGCAGTGATTATTGTGCGTGTGCCGGTTGCGGCATCATTCTGTTTTAGCCACAGGCCTGATTTTGAAACGGTTGTAATCGAAGACGAACTATCCAGGTATTTATTTTCCAGTTGTTCGGCATGATAGTTCATGGCAGCGCCAAGCGGGTTGAACGCCATAATTATAAAGATACCGATCAATACAGCGCAGGCTATGGAAGGCATAAGGAATTGCCATACAGAAACCCCCGCCGCGCGTATAACAACCAGCTCGCGCGAGCGCGTTAGTTTATTGAATGAAAGTATAGAGCCAAACAGTACCGCAAACGGTGCAACCTGCGTTGCAAGGTTTGGCAGTTTGAAAAAGCTTATGCTCATGGCAATGCCAAACGGAAGTTCTTTGCCTGCGCCCTTGCGTAATGTTTCAACAAAATCAATCAGGAATATAAGGCCAACACAAACACCAAGCCCTATCATTAGCCATAAAAGGAACTGGCGTGCTAAATAAAAGGAAAGCGTGGGTGATATTTTCATGCTTCACCCCTGAAATGTTTTTTACCGAAAAAGTTCAAACGCCTGTGTGAAAGTAATGAGTAAAAGGCAAACGTCAGACCGCCAAGCAGCGGCAGATACATTATGAATGCAAGGCTGGTATTACCGCGTGCGACCACGCTTTTTGTAGCAAAGCCAAGTAATATTATTGTGATGGAAATGCCCACTACCGCCAGTATTCTTTTAGATTGCCCTCGGCGGTTGAAATCACCTGAAAGCATCATCCCGATGGCAAGCAGCGGCAGCACAAAATTATAAAGCGGCCAGATTATGCGCTCATGCCCTTCCGCGTAAAAGCGCTGTTTTTCCTTTTCTCCCAGATTATCTTCAGGGTTGAAAAGTTCGCTTAAGAATCTTTCGTCTTTTTTCCGGATGCGTGTCCTGTCGCCACCGGCATAAATACTTATATCAAAGGGGTAAGAGTCAAAATAAAGTATGCGTACCTCGCCGTTGGCGCGGTTTATCTGCTGGCTACTGGCATTCTCAAGCACAAATCTTACTGAATTTCCGGCCTTAACTATGCGGCCTGATTTGGCCATCCATGTAACGGGTTTTTCTTTATCTCGGCTGTCATGCACTAATATACCTTTCAGTGTTCCGTCCTTGTCACGCTCACCGACATATACGGCAATATTTTCAACCGGTGTATTGAACACGCCTTCCTCAAGCAGTAGCGCCGCATAGTTATCCCGCATTTCAACCTGTTCGGTTTTGAATATGCGGTAAGTTACGGGCAGCAGGTAAAGTGATATCCCGTAACCTGCGCATGCTACGGCAAGAAATAATATCATAGCTGGTTTTGCAGCGCCAAAACGGCTTATGCCGGCTGCCTTCATTACCAGTATTTCGCTATCATATGTAAGGCGGTTATATATAAATATTGTTGCACACAGGCACGCAATTGGCAGTATCAGCCCAACCACAGAGGGCATCAGCAAAATAACAAGGCTTAAAAAATCCAGTGTCGGCAGGCCGCGGTTAACTATGTAGCTTATATATTGCAGCGCCTGAACAAGCCATATAACGCTCGTAAGCGTAAGCGTCACGAACAGCACGGGCCCTAAAAGATTTTTGATTATATATTTGGAATATATCTTCATTGGCTGCATTATACGTCCTGCGGCCAAAAAATCTAATCAGATTTACTGTATCTTAAGCTTGCGGTCAGACGGGTCTTTTTCCCAGAATTTCTCAACAGTTATAAGTGAGGAGCCTTTCTTTTCCTTAACGCAGGCACGCAGCTCATCCCAGGTATTATCACGGTGCTCGGCGATGCATTTATATTGCAGCTGGCGCTCATGTATGCCTGTATCTTTACGGTGTTTCATATTAACTGCACCTGCAGTAACAGGAGTAAGCAGCAGGGCGATTATAAGTAATTTTTTCATCTTCATTATCCTTAATATTGTTCATCAAGTGTAGCCAGTGATGCCAGCCTTGCAATTATGCCAAGCGGGCTGAAGTCGCACGGGCCTGTAATTTCAGAGCATTCTGTTTTTTCAAACTCCATTCCGCTGGAGTTTAAGTTGCCAAATTCATCACGCGTCTGGTTAACACGCAAGATCGCTCCAACAGGAAGCCCGCCGACTAAATAAACAAAAGGTTCTGCCGTCTTGCCGCTAACCTTATCAATGGTAGGGATACCTTCCTGAATGATCACCTCGGTATTTTGCACGCCTTCTTTTATCACATCCATTTTGTTGCGGATCTTCTTATTCATCTCAAGAATCTCTTCGCCGCTTTTTACTGTCATTATGCCCATACCGAATGTACCGCTGTTTGCCTTCACATAAACATAAGGGTCGGATGCAATATTATATTCCGCATATTTTGTGCGGATGCGGCGCAGTGTTTTTTCAATATTCAACGCAACACATTCAAGCCCCTGCCTGTCCTTGAAATTCACCTTGCCGCAATTTTCGTGGTAGGAAGATATCAGCCACGGATCAATGCTGAAAGTGCTGCCAAAATCTGAAACAACATTATTATATGCGTCAAAATGTTCTGTCTTGCGGCGCGTATGCCAGCCTAGGGCAGGTGATGGTATGACGGGTTTGCCCAAACTCTGTAACTTTTCCGGCACACCTGATGTGAAGTCGCGGTTTACCACAACAACATCTTCGGCGAAGTCGTAATTTGTATGTGATATATTTACTTCTGCAGCTGTTGCGGGATCGTCACTGTAAATTTTTACATCAAGTCCTGCCGCTTTTATGATTCCTTCTAAAACCGCAATATTTTCCCAGTAAAATTTATTACGGCTGAAATTTTCACCAAGTATCGCAACGCTTTTTGCGTTCGCAAAGTAAGTTGCAAAATAGTTACGCACGGAATTTGCGGCGCGTTCTATTGCCGCTTCACTTAAATTATTCCACCCTGCCGGATAGATGTTTGTATCTACCGGGGCTATCTTGACCCCGAAGTTGCGAATATCAACTGAGCTGTAAAAAAGCGGCTGGCGTTTTTTTAGTTTCTTATCAAACCATTCGCATAATGCATCTTTATCCAGTGATGAAAGTGTATCACTGATATTACCTGTAGTTTGTATGGTCAGCGTTTGCATCTTGCCTCAATTTTATCCAGCAGGAAGGATTTTGCGTCAAAGTTTGAAAGTTCCTCAGCCCATTTAAAGCCGGTAGGTGATGTTATATTTATCTCTGTAAGCATTCCATCAATAAGATCAATGCCTGCTATCATTATGTCATTCTTTTTAAATATAGGTGATAGCTTTGCGCATATTTTCTTCTCACGCGCGGTTAGTGTTGTTTTATGCACTGTCCCGCCCGCTGAATTATTTGCAATGAAAGAGCCTGGCTTAGGCAGGCGCACCACGCTTGCAACTACCCTACCGTCAATGAACAACACACGCTTGTCACCTTTGGTTACATTTGTAATGAAGCGTTGCGCAACCAGCGGCACGTTTGATTTATGAGTGAACTTCTCACCTTTTTTCAATTTAATTATTCCGTGTCCGCCGTAATCATAAAGCGGTTTCACAACTATCTGCTTATGTTTTGCGGCAAATCTTTTTATCTCGGCTGCATCACTGCTAATAAGCGTTGGCGGAGTAAACTCTTTAAAGTAAAGCGGGAATATTTTTTCTGGCAGCTCAATAACACTGCTTGGGCGGTTAAGTATAAGTACATCATTCTCTATTGTACGCAGCAAAAATAATGTTGTCAGGTAAGCCATATCAACCGGAGGGTTAGGGCGGAACAGCACCACATCCATTTTTCTCAGGTCGATATTTATTTTTTTATTCTTCGGGAATTCAAGCGCGCTTGCAAGAAGCTTACCTTCTTCATAACGCATTGCCCCGGCTTCAAATTCATAAACTTTGTGCCCGCGCTCTATTGCGTGCTGAGATATATAAGTACTTGAAGAGGCGGCATCCGTCCCGAGTTTAGATGTGATGATCGCTATTTTAAGCTGTTGCATCGAGCGTATGCTCTTTTTGCGGTTGCGCTTTGCAAACGCTGACCAGTGCGGGGCGAAGCAATCTGTCATGCATTACATAACCTGCCTGCATAACCTGAATGATTGCACCCGGTTCAAATTTAGGGTCTTCAAGCTGTACCATTGCCTGATGGAAGTTAGGGTCAAATTTTTCACCCGGTTTAGGGTCAACGCGCTTAATGCCGCGGCGTTCAAAAATTGAAAGTAGCTCTTTAAGCGTAAGCTCAACACCTGTGCGCTGGTCTTCAGGCAGTGTTTCCATTGCGCGGGTTAAATTTTCTGCAACTGAAAGCAGGTCTTTCGCAAAAGTGGAAACGCCGTATTTATTCGCGTCCTCAACTTCTTTTGCAGCGCGGCGGCGTATATTCTCGGCCTCGGCCGCAGAGCGCAACGCCATATCTTTTGTTTTCGAAAGCTCTTCCTTAAGTTCCTCAATTTTACGGCCAAGCATGCCCGCGGCAACGCTTTCTGCGCTCTTCTGAGGTTGGTTATCTTCCTGATTTTCTTGTTTTTCTTCTGGTTCTGCTGTCATAGTTCAAGCAATATAATATTGCGCGGTTATTTTTCAACCCCGCGCTCTTTAAGTTATTTCAGCCAGTTAGGCGTAAGTTCGCGCTCAAACATTTCATCATAGCTCTGGCGGCGTGATGTAAGCGCGTAGTCCTTTCCGTTCACCATAACTTCAGCAAGTATCTTGCGGCTGTTATATGTTGATGCCATTACCGCTCCATATGCACCCGATGATCTGAAGGCGATAAGGTCGCCGTCGGTCAGTTTTGGCATCTCACGTAATGTAGCAAACGTATCGCCCGTTTCACATACAGGGCCAACAATATCATATTTCACAGTGCCGGAATTTTTCTCTGTCACCGGAATAATATCATGATGCGCTGAGTAAAATGAAGGGCGGATAAGGTCATTCATTGCCGCATCAACAATCAAAAATTCGCGCTGTTCAGTTGGCTTTACGTAAATCACTTTGCTTATCAAAATACCGGCATTGCCAACCAGTACGCGGCCCGGCTCAAAAATGAACCTGTATTTTTTTTCTTCTGCCGCAAAAACTTTTTTTACCATCTCGCCATATGCGCTTGGGTGCGGAGGGTTCTTGCCTGCTTCATAAGGAATGCCAAGCCCGCCGCCAAGATCAACACGTTCAAGTTTTGTGCCGTCGGCTTCAAGCTCTTTTAAAAACTCACGTACGCGGATGAAAGCTTTTTCAAACGGCGTAAGGTCGGTAATTTGTGAGCCGATATGCACAGAAACGCTGGCAGCTTTAATGCCGGGAAGTGAGCGTGCTTTCCTGAACATTGCAACGCCAAGATTTATATCAATACCGAATTTGCTGGTTTTAAGGCCTGTAGTAATTTTACCGTGCGTAGCCGCATCAACATCGGGGTTTACGCGTATTGCTATCTCGGCAGTTTTGCCAAGTTTACTTGCAACTTTGCTAAGCAGCTCAAGCTCAGGTTCTGATTCTACGTTGAACTGCAATATGCCGCTATTAAGAGCAAATTCCATTTCCTCGGCAGTTTTGCCAATGCCGGAGAAGATTATTTTATTTGCAGGCACTCCGCATAAAAGCGCGCGGCGTATCTCACCTTCTGAAACCACGTCTGCTCCCGCTCCAAGTGATGCCAGCGTTTTGATGACTGCAAAGTTAGAGTTTGATTTCACCGCAAAGCAAATAAGCGCATCAAGCCCTTTAAAGCTTTCTGCCATTACGCTGTAATGGTGCTTAAGCGTTGCCGCTGAATAAATATATAAAGGCGTGCCGAATTCTTCGGCAAGTTTGCTTACTTCAACATCTTCGGCAAAAAGCTTGCTGCCCTTGTAATTAAAATGGTCCATGACCAGTCTTTTATTGGT
>CAYVII010000057.1:0-8573 GCA_964451475.1 uncultured Rickettsiales bacterium | reverse complement strand
AACAGCTGCTTATGGTTTCGGGCTTTGACCGTTACTTCCAGATCGCGCCTTGCTTCCGTGATGAAGATGCACGCGCAGACCGCTCACCCGGTGAATTCTATCAGCTGGATATTGAGATGAGCTATGTAACGCAGGAAGATGTGTTTGCCACTATTGAGCCTGTTCTGCATGGCGTGTTCAAAGAATTTAGCGATTGGACGGTTACCGATTACCCCTTCCCGCGTATTAAATTTGCAGACTCAATGCTGAAATACGGCAATGATAAACCCGACCTGCGCAACCCTATCATAATCGCCGATGCGACAAATATCTGGCAAGGTTCAACTTCGGCAATATTTGCAGGCATCGTTGAAAAGAAAGGTACTATCCGCGCGATACCTGCCCCGAAAACTTCCGGGCAGCCGCGTAGCTTCTTTGATAAGATGATAGCATATGCGCAGGAGCAAGGCGCGAAAGGCCTGGCTTATATTGTGTTTGATGAAAGCGGTGAAGCTAAAGGCCCGATGGCGAAATTTTTAGCGCCTGAAAAACTGGAAGAGCTGAAAAAAGTTGCCGGTCTTTCTAACGGTGATTCTGTATTCTTCTCAACCGGTGCATCTAGTAACGAAGCAGCAAAAATTGCAGGTTTGGTGCGTACAAAAATCGGTCAGGAACTTGGACTGATAGAGCAGAATGTTTATAAATTCTGCTGGGTGACCGACTTCCCTTACTTCGAACTTTCGGACGAAGGTAAAATTGAATTCAGCCATAACCCTTTCAGTATGCCGCAAGGCGGAATGGATGCGCTGCTTAACCAAGACCCGCTTACAATAAATGCTTACCAGTATGATATTGTGTGCAACGGTATTGAACTTTCATCAGGCGCTATCCGTAACCACAGGCCTGAAATTATGTACAAGGCGTTTGAAATTGCAGGTTACGGCCCTGAAGTTGTGGACGCAAAATTCGGCGGTATGATAAAAGCCTTCAAATTCGGTGCGCCTCCGCACGGCGGTTTAGCTCCGGGCGTTGACCGTATGGTGATGCTTATTGCAAATGAGCCGAACATCCGCGAAGTGACCGCATTCCCGATGAACCAGAAAGCGGAAGATTTGCTAATGCAAGCACCAAGCAATGTTGAGCTGAAGCAGCTAAGGGAGCTGAATATTCAGCTTTCACCATCTGCACAGAAGAAGGTTGATGGGAAGGAATAATAAAAATGGCCCACAATTGTGGGCCATAATTTCATCTAATTATTTTTAAGCCACTCATTAGTGCCCGACTCCAAGTTAAAACCGTAGATTTTATCTGTCGCGGTCTGACATACAAATATCTTGTCATCAGCATCAACATAACTCTTGAGCCAGTCTCTTATTTCTTGAGGTGTATTGTTAGCATTTAAAAGCCAGACAGACTTTAGAACTCTCTGAGCTTTATGCTTTTTTAGTGCATCCCATAAAGACTCGTAATCCTTACGTTTAATTAAATCGTAACTTATTGTAAAAATAGGCATTTATAATTTCCTTTTATTTAGATTAAATCAAACTTTCACCATGAAGGCTTGACGAAAACAAAAGGATTGCTCTATACTAAAACTCTCACATCTAAGTGGAGCAATCCTCTTGGTATTACAAAAGCTGCTTTTGGGCGGCTTTTGTTTTAAGAGCTGTATGCTAGGTTTTAACTAAAGCATATTCACCCTTATTTTTTGTTTTCTTAAGAAGGCCTTTTCTTGCCATCCTATATAGTGTTGCCGTTATATAAGTTCTGGTTTTGGTCTTATTAAACAGCTTATAGTAGCCTACAAGAACTTCAGAGATATTCAACACACCTCCTCCCTCTCGGAAAACACTTAAGATACGGTCATCTACATCGGATAATTCACTTATTTCCCTTACCAACTCAGCAGGTAATTCCGCTAAATTTGCTTTAGGGTTAAATTTCAGCCGTTTTGCATAATCACGTTCCATACAACATGGATAACATAAAAAGCAACTTTATCAATATTTATTTGCGACCCTACAATAGGGCCTCAGAATGTACTGAACTAGATAGTTCAGTACATTAAAAGACACTCTATGTCAACTACTTTTCTACTCTATTTTTACTCTATGCAAAAATTATATTAAGGCTTCGTAATTTTAATCTAAACTTGAAAATGGCAGCTTTAAATAATTTAGAATCCGCTTAACTGTGTAGATGGAAGGATTTTTGTGGCCGTTTTCTATTTCGCTGATGAAGCTTCTGTCCATACCTATATCTAGTGCTATATCATCTTGTGTTACGCCTTTTTCTTTGCGTAGTTCACGTAACTTAGCACCGAATTCTTTCAGGAATCTGCTTTCGTTCTTCATTTGACATTATGTAGGCTATTGGCTACATAATGTCTGTGGGCAGCTGCCCACACAAATATAAAGGCATTATATGTGGTTTGCTCTGGGATTAGTTGTGGGTTTTATGATTGCGCTGTTACTGGCGGCATTTGTTATGTGGTGCATCCAAAAAGAAATGGAAGGTTATTGAAAATTTGTGAACTGACGCATATATTCAGTTCATGAAAAAAGCATCGAAAAAGATTGAACATTCACTGGAAAAATCATTATTTGCATCACGCTGGCTGATGGCGCCTTTTTATATTGGCCTTGTAGGTGCGCTGGTTGTGTTGCTTTACACATTCTGCATGGAGCTTGTGCATTTTGTGCTTAACGCGCCAACTATGGATGCTAACGATGCTATCCTTGCATCACTGGCGCTTATTGATATTTCACTGGCGGGTAATTTGCTGGTGATAGTTATTTTCAGCGGTTATGAGAATTTCATTTCAACGCTGGATATCGGTGAGCATGAAGACAGGCCGGCATGGATGGGCACGGTTGATTTTTCTACGCTTAAGCTAAAGCTTATTGCGTCTATTGTAGCAATATCGGGTATTCACCTGCTTAAAGTGTTCATGGAAGTGAAGAAATATGGCGAGCAGGAAATTTTCTGGATGGTAGTTATCCATATCGTATTCATTCTTTCAGGTGTAATGCTTGCGCTTATGGACAAGATCTCTGCCAGTACAAAGCTATATAAGAAAAAGTAGCTAGTAATAGCCCGCGCAGTTCGTCCTTAAATTATCATATTTGCTATCTGCCGAATTTACAGAAAGACGGTATTTGCGCGCCAACCAGCATTCTACCCTTCTTTGTTCCATGGTACTAAGCTGCCTTTTATACACCACTGCTTCCGATATCTGCATGTCGGAAAGTTCAGTGAAAGCGCCCGGCCCTGTACTGAACTGGCCAACGTTGATGCCAAAATCATCGGGCGGGTTCGAGTAAAGGTTTTGTTCGCTCCTCAAATGCGTATTAGTATAAAAATAAGACCTGGCAGCGGATGCAGACGACTTGCCTGTGTAAATGCGCCAGCTATCATCAGCCGTATCACCGGTAATGTCGTTGGCGGCGTAATCATAGAAGTAAGCATTCACTTTGCCGTTATATGTTCCCAGCAGCCAGTTATTGTTAACACCCTGGAACATACGGCTGTTTCCGGCACCGGTAAGACGTCCCATGCCTATTACAGTCCATGGCTCACCGTTTGGTATGGATAACGGCCCCGACATGCCTCTTGTAGGGCTTACGGCAAAGGTTATGACCTTACCCGATATATATGTGTTACCGCCGCTATCTGTACCGCCGGACTGATATAAAGGCCCCTGATGGGTTGTGTAGCGTGTCAGGTTATTATCGTAGCCGCTCTTATCTTCCCATGTTTCCACAACGTTATCAAAATCAGGGTCGGCGGCGTCTTCATTATCATCATCCAGTATCGTGCTTAAGTCCTGCGAGTCTACCCAAAGCACGCAACCGCCAACCCTTGCGGGGCAGCTGCACGGATTAGGGATATCATATTTTTCTCCCAGATAGCATTCTACCCTTTCCCTTTCATCGGCACTAAGGGCGCGGTTATAAGCCACAACCTCGGCAATATCACCGTTTGCCTGCTCCCCGTCCGCATAAGCGTAAGAACCGCCCATTACAAGATATGGCCCCCAGTGAGAGACGTTGGTTGTATCTGATTTTAACAGACCGCCGTTGCTGTAAAAATGATTGGTCTTACCGTCATTGACGGCACTTGCTATATAGGCAACAGATTGCTGGCCGGCCTCATTATGTACCCAGCCGTTAGCATAATATGATATCTGGTTACCGTTATGCGTACTTAACAGCCAGTTGGTGGTTCCCAAATCTCCCGATAAAAGACGCCCGTTATTACTGTTACCTTTATAAACAATGAATATTGAATACGGGTTGCCCACGTACAGATTTGCCACCATCCTGTCATTGCTGCCGTCAAACCTTATAACCGGTTTGCTGTTGATACTTGAAGAAACATATGATGGCCTGTTGCCCGCAGTTGCCTGAACAGCGTTTCTGCCGTTACCTGATTTATCTACCCATGTTTGCACAGCATCACCGTTTGAATAGATGTTTGCGGCGTCACCGTCACCATCCACATCGCTCGCATCATACCATGCGGAACATCCTTTTACGCCGGCAGGACACTGGTAATACGAGTTACGGTCACCGTTGGCCATGATATCATCAAAGCTTCTACTGGCACCGGTTTTATCACCGCCTGTGGTTACCCAGTTATTATGGATGAATTCATATGTGGCGTTAAGGCAGTTTGGCTGGTCGTCATTAGAACTTCCCGCGCATGATTTACCTTCGGGTATATTCCCTGATTTATCGTATGCACCGGTACCGTTAGGGCCTGCACTACCTAAATAAAACGGCGGCGGGTTGGTCATGTATACGCCGTCAGTGGATTTAATACGTAGTATCGGCGTACTGCCGCTTGCAGTGTTTATTTTTTTAAGATCGGCAGCATATAGAAATCTGTGCCCCCAGCCATCGAACATATAATCATCAGAAAGTTCCAGCGCCCTTACAGGTACAGCTCCTTTTAACGCATAGTTACTGCCGCCGCTATTAGGGCATGCAACACCTGAAGGACATGAGGCTACGGGATTTGTACAGGCGGTTTCATCACCAAATGTCGCAGCATCCTGGGCAATGGTAAGTGATGCAGGGCATGGGTAATGCTCTTCCCTGTCATGATACGCTTCCATGGCTTTGGTAATAACTTCCATGCGGCGCTCTGTTTCTATACGCTTGCTGCGGTTACTTCCAGCGTTGGTAGGGTTATAGGTTGCAAGCAAAAGACCGAATATAGTGACAATGATCACAACGCCTATGAGGGCAAAACCGCTCCGCCTTTTTTTCATATCGGTTGCGTTGACCATATAACCAGTGCCTGCCAATCTCATTATTTAGTTTTTTCAAACCACATTTGCGGTCCGGTTTTCCAGCTTACCACGTCGTCAAAATAAACATCTTCAGCTGTCGCACCATCATAATCCAGAATCAGATCGTCACGGAACACTATATTTGTAGCATCACCGCTTGTGCCATCGGCTGTTGTCAAACCGGCGTTATCAAGATCATATTGCGAAGATTCGGCAGCGCTCATTATCCTTGCTCCTTCGTTCGTATATCCGCCAAGGCCATTTTTACCATGACTTAGAACCACGTATACAGCCTGCGCCGTACGAGATGTATGACCAGTGTTATCAAGAACAGAAAGGCTGCCACCCACATCATAGTAATAGTCAGCATTTCCGTCTGCGCCTGTAGTACATTTAAAACGCGAGCTCTGGTCATTATCACTCCAGTTCTCTTTATCGACACAATATCTTGATACCGCGTAAGATATTTTGTTGCCCCAGCCATCAACCATGAAATCATCGGGAAGGTCCAGGTCACGGGTCGGCACAACGCCCATATACGCAACCGTGACTGCCGATACATCAATGCCTGTGACGTTAGCGCATGTTGCATCGGAAACTGCCGCATTATCTGTTTTTACACCTTTGCCATAATTGTTATCATCGCCGGAAAGCTCTCCGTCGGAAGGGCATGGAAGGGAATTATTTGTTTCAAGATATAACTGAAGTGCGCGGTCTATCTTATTTATTTTATCTTTTGTCTGCTTAAGTTTTGCCGCTTCAACCTGAATGGCGCCAATAGCAATACCGGCATAGAGCATTATACCCACGACCACCAGAACAATGGATAGTTCTATGAGGGTGAAACCCTGTCTTTTCTTTATGTTTTTCACGTATATACCTCGCCCTATAGGTAAATGGTAAACACGCTTTATTAAGAATAGGTTAATTAAGAACCAGATGGGGGTGCATAGGCCAAATTTTGGGTAAAACCGCTAATTTTGATGGCTATTTTAGGCTATACTTTCTGGCCAACCTGTTCCAGGATCTGTATCACGTTACCTGTAACACGTACTTTACTGATAAGGCCGTCAGTTATTGTCATTACCGCAACAGCATCATAGTTAACCTGTTTACCGCATGGAGCGTTACCAAAAACGCCGGCTGTATTACGGCCGCCAAAGCGTATGAATATTACCGTACGGTTGCCTTCAGTTATTGTATCGCCAAGTTTAAGGCCAAAATCTTCGAAGCGGGCAAACATAAGAGGCGAGTATTCAATGATGCCTTCAATACCTTCCCATACCCGGCTGGCAAGGCTGCCAACGAAGGTAATATCAGGTGAAACCAGAGATTGCCACGTGTTATCACGCTTGTTGATAAGGCTCTCCCAGAAAGTTCTGACAAGTTCTTCCTGCGTTAGGTTTGCTGTATCCAGAGGTCTTTCCATGAGAGCTACGTTTGCCATAAGTTATAATTACAATATTGTTGGGTTAGGTGCGTCGCCATAAACCTTTTTAGGATCAAAGCTTTTCTCGCTTTCTTTAAAGACAAGCGGTATGTCTTGCGATTTGCCGGTCGGCACTTCGCGGTAAAAACATGAGCGGTAACCTACGTGGCAGCTTGCATCACCCGGAATATCCACGGCTAGCCATACTGCGTCCTGATCATCATCAATACGCATTTCAGTTACTTTCTGCACAAGGCCGCTGGTAGCGCCTTTATGCCAAAGCGTTTTGCGCGAGCGGCTCCAGTAGTGAGCCTCACCGGTCTGAATAGTTTTTGTAAGCGCCTCTTCATTCATATAGCCTACCATCAGTACCTCGCCAGTTTTGGCAGATGTGGTAACGCATACTATAAGGCCATCGCGGTCAAATTTAGGAGCTAATTCAGTGCCTTCTTCAACCTGTTCTATAGATACTCTTTTATTAAACATAACACGGGCTTATATAATGGCTTAAGGCAGTAAAATCAAGCTATTTCTGAGAAAGATTAACAAGCATTAATTATATACCAATTATGTCAGGAAATTCAGCAGCTCTTTATTGAACCTTTCGGCAGAGTCCACACTGCTTACATGCCCTGCCCCTTCGATTATCACTAATTTTGAGCCCTGAATGGCTGTGCTTATATATTCCTGTAAGAAGCTTGGGGTGACCATATCTTCCGTGCCGCCAATAACAAGGGTTGGCATTTTTAAAGCAGTTAATTGTTTACGCAGGTCATGGCGAATAAGGCTACGCACCGCGTCCAGATAAGCGCTTTTATTAGACATCATTATCTCGCGGAAGAACTCTTCCCTGAATTCTTTCTGTTCAGGCTTTGGAAAAACAAAACTGCTTACCATATTTGCACCGTGCCGGCGAGGCATTACGCTCATTACAAAAATGCGTTTGAGGATTTTTAAAATAGAACCGGCTATCTTATTGGCAAAGCGCGCCGCAGTGTTTGCCAGCACCAGCTTTTCAACCTTATACGGATATTTGAGTGCAAACCGCATTGCTATTGCGCCACCCATTGAAAGACCTATGAAGCTGGCTTTTTCTATACCCAGTTCCTGCATAAGATCATTTACATCTTCTGCCATTGAAGCAATGCTGTTCTTTTTATTTTCGTACGGTGACTTACCAAAACCATACATATCGGGCACTATTACGCGGTATCCGGCATTTGCAAGCGCATCCCACTGATATTGCCATGAGTAGCTGTTGGCACCAAGGCCATGGAGCAATATTACGGCTTTATCAGATGAAGAATTGAACTCGCGGTAAAACATAATACCCGCATACTAACCGCGAAATCATTTAGAAACTATCAACGTCTTTAAATAAGGGCTTATAAAAGACAAAAAAAGGGTGACCCTTGGTCACCCTTAAATTCTTTACAATCTGCTAATTAGTGAGCAGCAGGTTGTGCAGCTGGTTGTTCAGCAGCCGGTTGTTCAGCAGCTTGCTGAGCAGCTTGAGCAGCTTCGCCTGCAGCTTGTGCAGCTTCGCCAGTTGCTTGAGCAGCGTCACCCGCAGCTTGAGCAGCTTGTTGTGCTTGTTGAGCAGCAGCGTCAGCAGCAGCTTGAGCAGCTTCAGCAGGTTGTTCGCCAGCCGGAGCTTCAGCAGCTTGTTCAGCAGCCGGTTGTTCTTGAGCAGCTTCTTCTTTTTTGCAAGCAGATACTGATAGAGTAAGAGCAGCAAGGAATGCTACTAGAGTAAGTTTAAGTTTCATTGGTTAGTCTCCTAGTTGTTATAACATGTTATCATTTTGTAAAATCTGGTGCGGGTAGAGGGACTTGAACCCCCACGCCGTGAAGCACCAGAACCTAAAT
>CAYVII010000056.1:0-8577 GCA_964451475.1 uncultured Rickettsiales bacterium | reverse complement strand
GATGATCTTTTGAAGGGGTGCCGTTGACTTTGATCTTTAGCCTGAAAATGCGGGCAAGGAATTTGTTAACAAAAGAGTGAAATTTAAACCGCGGTTTTTGTGGTACAAGCATTGCCAGTACCGCAAATGGTAATAGCAAAAGTAACCATAAGAACAAATATATTGCGCGGGGCATATTATTCTATTTTTGAGCCGTAACGGCTAAGATATTTATCTGTGATATTTGCAGTATCAAGGATAATGCAAACATCTGTTGTATTATATCCTACATCTTCAAACGCGCCATCACCAATATAACCGCCAAGGCGAAGGTAGCCTTTGATCAGAGGGGGAAGGCTGCTTAAGATCTCTTTAGCGTCCAGTTCTTCTTTTTTGTACAGGTTCATTGAAGTGTAAAGGCTTTCAAGCGCGCGCGGGCGGAATTCTTCAGGCGCTAAATGGTAGTGGTATAGGTAAGCAAGCTGTTTTGCATGAAGCTTATGATCAGAACCGGGGAAGCTTGCGCAGCCAAAAAGCATTTTAACGCCGTGCGTGCCCGTATAATCACCAATTGCGCGCCATAGAAGCTGGATGGTTGAGCGGTTGCGGTATTCTTTATCAACGCAAGAGCGCCCAAGTTCCATTATCTCGCCTTTAAAATGGCCCAGCGCTTTGCTGATATTATATTCGCCCTCAGTATAAAAACGGCGGTCTGCCGGAAGGCGGCTGCGGCGTAGAAGGCGGTATGTACCAACAACTTTGCCGTTCTTCTCATTGTCCACAATAAGCATGTGGTCGCAAAGATTGTCAAACTCATCGAAGTCAATTTTGCCCGCGTGCATTTCGGGGCTGGCTTTTGCGCCCATCTCTTCAACGAAAACGCGGTAGCGCAGGCGCTGACTGGCCTGAATTTCTTCAGGGGTGCGCGCGACATAAGCCTCAAGGCTGCCGGCGATGATCCTTTCCATTTCCTTTGCGGTATTACTCATTTGCGGGGATGCAGTATAGTTCGAGTCTGTGGTCAACAAGTTTGTAGCCATATTCCTTAGCAATTCGTTCCTGAAGCTTTTCTATTTCTTCGTTTACGAACTCAATAACCTTTCCTGAGCGTATGTCAATCAAATGGTCATGATGCTGCTCTGCCTGCGTTTCATAACGGGACCTGTTGCCGCCAAACTCATGGCGCGTGATAATGCCTTCCTCTTCCAGCAGCTTTACGGTGCGGTAAACGGTGGCAATAGATATACGGGGGTCAACCTTGTTGGCGCGTGCGTACACTTCTTCCACGCTAGGGTGGTCATCGGAAGCGCCAATAATATTTGCAATTACCTTGCGCTGCTCCGTCATGCGGATGCCCTTGGCTGCACATTTATCAGATAGTAATTGGCTCATGGCGTGTATTTCTACACGGAAAAAGCCATATAATCAACGCAAAAAGCTTGCCCTGATAAGGCTGGAGGAAAGCGGGTTCTTCCTTATTTTATGGTAGGTTATGCGGTTGCCGTATTTGGTTAGTGCCTCGCACTTAATAGCTTCTTTGTAGTGTTTGTTGCGGTCGAACACATGCACCTCAACCATTTGCGGGATGCGTTCCCAGTTATGCCATTTAGGGAGTTGCAGTAAATTATCTGCACCCATCAGCCAAACGAAATCGGTTTTTGGGAATTTCTTTTTTAGCTGCTGGATAGTATCGGACGTATAAACAGTTGCCAGTTTGCGCTCTATGTCAGAGGCGAATATTTTGTTTTGCAGTTTTTTTGAGCCGGCAATAATTTCTTCCGCGCTTTTAAGGCGCGAGGAAAGTGGAGCCATGTCCTTAGCAGGCTTTAGCGGATTTTGCGGTGTTACAAGCCACCATACTTCATCAAGCTTTAAACGCTTCAGAGCTATTTTGGTTATATGCAAATGGCCTTTGTGCGCGGGGTTGAAGCTGCCACCGAGCAATCCTATCTTTAAGCCTTCTTTATTCTGCGGTTTCATTAATTCTTCTTTTCGGCTGCTTTCTTTCTGCTTTCTTTTTTTATCGGCCTGCCAACGGGGCATACTTCCTGTACGAAACCGTTAAGCGTATTCACTAAATTATCCTGCACAAGGCTGTAATGGATGAACTGGCCTTTCTTCTCACCGCTTATTAAACCCGCATTTTCAAGAATTGCAAGATGCTTGGATAGGGAAGGCTTAGTCATTTCAAACCTTTCGGCAATTTCTCCCGCTGTCATAGAAGTGGCTGATAAATAAGCTAAAATTTTGCGGCGTGCGGTTGATGACAAAGCTTCGAATATCTTATCCATAAAAAATACCTTAATTAGTTATTTAGCCTATTGACTAATTATCTAACTATGCTATAGTTAAGCTAATTAGCTATATGGCTAATTATATAGCAAAGCAAAGAAAAATACAAGGAGTGTATATGAACGCTATGATGATATCTACTTACGCAATATATGTTGGTATAAGTTTGTTTATGACTTTCTGGGTTGGCAGGACGCTGAACCGTAACGGCAAGTTGTTCTTAGTAAAAATATTTTCTGACAATGAAACTATTGCAGACTCTATCAACCATTTATTGCTGGTTGGTTTTTACCTTATCAACTTTGGTTTTATATCTTTAGCTTTAAAATATGGTGATAAACCCTCAGACATAGTAGGGGCAATTGAGTTTTTAAGTACAAAAATAGGTCTGGCAATTGTGGTGCTTGGCGCAATGCACTTTTTTAATATGCATTTGCTGGTAAAATTCCGTAACCACAAATTTTTTCAATCAGTAGCATAAATTATGACAGAAGATAAAACAGTATGGCTTGTATATGACGGTGAATGCCCAATATGCAGGCCTGCTGCCAATGCTTTTAAAATAAAGCAGGCAGTAGGAGATTTAAAAGTTATCAACGCGCGTGAGGCGCACCCGATAATGGATGAGCTGAAAGCGCAGGGCTTAAGCGTTGATAACGGCATGGTGCTTAAGATGGGCGGTAAATATTATCAGGGCGCGGAAGCTATGAATATTTGCGCAATGATAGGGACTGACTCTGACCTATTCAATAAAATGAATGTGATGTTGTTCCGTTCAAAATGCTTATCAAAAATATTCTATCCGGTTTTTAAAACCGTGCGAGAGATAGCAATTAAATGTAACGGGGCAGGGAAGATAGATAAGTAATTATCTATCTTTTTCTTCAGCGCCTGCTGCCTGTCTTTGCTTTATCTTGAAACCCTGTTTTACGTAATGGCGTAGTGACATCAAAAAACTTGCCGCTTCAAGATCTGCATTATTCTCATAAGAATAAGTTATGCGGTTTTGCGTTGGGTATATCTCAAGCCCGTTTGCCGGATATCCTGCAGCTTCAATTGCAGCTTTGAGCCTTTCGGGAAGTTCTGTCATTACAGTGAAAGGGTCGGAGTCAAAGAAAGGCAGTGTGCCTGTAAGTGTTATTGTGCCGTTGCCCCGCGTTATTTCGCAATTGGCAAACCATAGGTTAAGGTCTGATACGTATAGAACATTGCCACGCGCGCTATCATTATAAAAGGCGTTCTTATATGCTGCTATCTTTTGCAGAATATTCATTAAGGGCGAAGCTGGCCTGTGCCTTCAACTACATATTTATATGTAGTAAGTTGCGCAGAACCTACAGGGCCACGTGCATGCAAACGGCCTGTTGAAATGCCGATCTCGCCGCCAAAACCGAACTCGCCGCCATCGGCAAACTGGGTTGATGTGTTGTGCATAACAATTGCGCTGTCTACTTCATTTAAAAATTTCTCAACTGCTTTTGCGTCTTCTGCAATGATAGCGTCAGTATGGTGTGAGCCGTAGAAATTCACGTGTTCAATTGCTTCGGCAACATTATCAACCGTTTTAACGGAAATAACTGCGTCCAGATATTCCTTGAACCAGTCAGCAGGTGAAGCTGCCTTGATGCGTTTATCTGCAAGCATGGCTTTTTCATCGCCTTTTACTTCGCAATTGCCTTTAACAAGTTCATCAACAATTTTAGGCAGAAGTTTATCAGCCACTGCAGAGTCAATGATAAGGCTTTCAGTTGCACCGCAAATGCCTGTACGGCGAAGTTTTGCGTTATTTACAACTGCAACTGCCATTTTAACATCGGCGCTTGAATGTATGTAAGTGTGGTTGTTGCCTTCAAGATGAAGCAGGGTAGGGATCTTGCTGGACTCCTTCACTTTTTCATTTAGTGACTTGCCGCCGCGTGGAACGATAATGTCAATATACTCATTCATCTGCAGCATTTCAGTTACTGCGGCGCGGTCAGTAGTTGGTACAAGCTGAACCGCCTCTTTAGGCAGGCCTGCGGCTTCCAGGCCTTTTTGAAGGGCTTCTTCAATTGCCTTTGAGCTATTGAAGCTGTCAGAGCCGCAACGAAGGATAACCGCGTTGCCTGCTTTTACGCAAAGCGCGGCGGCGTCAGCAGTTACGTTAGGGCGGCTTTCAAAAATAACGCCGATAACGCCTAGAGGAACCGATACTTTAGAAATTTTAAGTCCGTTAGGTCTATCCCAGCTTTCAAGCTTTTTGCCAACAGGATCCGGTTGTTTTGCAACTTCCTCTAAAGCTTTTGCAATTGCTTCAATACGAACAGGTGAAAGTGCAAGACGGTCAAGATAAGCGGCAGTGGCGCGGTTTGCTTTTGCAGCAGTTATATCTTTTTCATTGCCGGCCAGAATTTTTTTTGCGGCAGCGCGAACTTCTTTTGCCATTGCGTTAAGCGCGGCATTTTTTTCTTCGGTCGTGGCGCGTGCAAGTTTTGAGTAAGCTTCGCGTGCGTTCTGTCCTAGTGTTATCATAGTTTCGTGCGCCTTTGTAGCAGCCGTAGATGGCTGTTTTTCCAATATATCAACTACCATATGAAAATTCCGTAAATAATTTAATGCGCTGCAATATAACGGGAATGATCGGCTTAGTCTAGTGATTAGTGGTAATTACCATGTCATCGCGGTGAACAAGCTCGTTGCGGCCGGTGAAGCCTAATATATGTTCCAGCTCAGATGATTTTTTGCGGATTATTTTGCGTGCATCTTCAGATGAATAGGCGGTAAGGCCGCGTGCTATTTCCTGTTCACCGGATTTTATTATCACAAGATCGCCGCGTTCAAATTCACCCCATATTTGGGTTGCTCCGGCGGGCAGTAAGCTTTTGCCTTTTGCAAGCGCGGCAGCAGCGCCGCTGTCTATCTCGATCTCACCCATTGGTTTTACGCCGGAAACTATCCATTGTTTTCTTGCGGTCAGCGGGCTGATCCTGGATATAAAGCGGGTGAACTTCACCTTGCCGTCCAGAAGTTTGCGGATAGGGTTGTTGATATCCCCATTAGTGATAATAGTATCACAACCTGCACGTACTGCTATTTTAGCTGCTTCAATTTTAGTGGTCATGCCGCCGGTACCAACATCGCTGGAGCTGCCGCCGGTTGCCATTTTTTCAATGTCGCGGGTAATTTCTTCAACAACATCAATATGTTTTGCGTCTTTGTCGGTCTTCGGGTTGCCGGTATAAAGGCCGTCAATATCAGAGAATATTACAAGCAGGTCGGCGCCAAGCATTTGTGCCACGCGGGCAGAGAGGCGGTCATTATCACCATATTTAAGTTCGGCTGTGGCCACTGCGTCATTTTCATTTATCACAGGTATTGCGCCGGCCTTAAGTATTGTTTCTATTGAATTTTTGGCATTCAGATAGCGGTGGCGTTGTTCCGTGTCTGAAATTGTAAGCAACACCTGTGCAACCGGCAGGGGTTTGAATGCGGAAACATATGCCTGCATCAGGCTTATCTGGCCAATGGCGCAGGCAGCCTGCTTTTCAGGCAGGGTAAGCTTGCCGCTTTTTGTTATAGCTTTGGCGCCAAGTGCGGCGGCTCCCGAGGTTACAATCACCACCTCGGTTTTATCTTTGACTCCCCTGATGTCTTTGGCAACACTCTTCAGCCATTTTTCACGTACAAGGCGGTTTTTATCGGTAATTGTGGAAGAACCGATTTTTATAACTATTCTTTTGAATGTTAAACTTTTCATACAATGTCTTTATAGGGCGATTCTATAAACTAAAAATTAACTATGTACTACACATAATAGCACCCAGCGAATAATTATGCCTGTTTTTGTATATAAAGCCATTGACGATCAAGGAAAAACTCTAAGGGGGAAAATCACTGCCGCCCATGAGCTGGATCTTGAAGCAAAACTCCGTGAACTGGGGCTGGACCTGATAAAAGGCCAGCAACTGCGTGAGGGTTTTACTATTGCGCTTGGCGGTGTGACCGTAAAAGACAAGATCATGCTTTGCGTGCATTTAGAGCAGCTTGATAAAGCAGGTGTGCCAATCCTTGAATCGCTTGCCGATGTGCGCGATACAACGGAATCTGCGGGTCTTAGAAATATACTTGGTGACGTTTATGAGTCTGTGCGTTCGGGGCTTTTACTTTCCGAGGCGCTGGCAAAATATCCGAAAACATTTGATACGGTTTTCGTCGGGCTTGTAGCATCGGGCGAAAAGACCGGTAACCTGTATGAGGCTTTTGCTAATCTTGCGCATCACCTTAAATGGCAGGCAGAGACGAAGCGTAAAGTTGTAAGGGCTATTACATATCCTGTCTTTACCCTTGTGGTCATGAGTATATCGGTTGGCATATTGATGGTGAAGGTTGTGCCACAGCTGCGTACCTTCCTTGAATCGCAGGGGCGGGAGCTTCCCGGCTATACTAAGGCCTTGCTTGCTTCTTCAGACTTTGTTGCAGATAACTGGTTGATACTGGCGATTGCGCCGATACTGTTTTATGCGCTCACAAAAATGTTGCGCCGTTTGAACCCGACATTTGCATATTACTGGGATGCGATGATGTTAAAAATACCATTTATCGGCGGTGTTTTGAAAAAAATTGATATGTCGCGCTTCTCACATTTCTTTGGAGTTCTATATTCAAGCGGAATTGATATATTGGAAAGCCTGAAGGTTGGTCAAAACGTGGTTAAAAACAGGGTTTTGTCAGATTCTATCAGCATGGTAAGGAAAATTGTGAGTGACGGTAACTCCTTAACGGGTGCCCTTCGTAATACCGAGCAGTTCCCAAGCCTTGTGGTACGTATGTTCAAAGTGGGGGAAGATTCGGGTAACATGAAGCAGGCGCTGGAGAACGTGAATTTCTTCTACGAGCGTGAGGTGAATGACTCGGTAGATACTATGGTGGGCGCTATCAAGCCTGCTCTTACAATAGTTTTAGCATTTATACTTGTATGGATCGCGGCATCAATGTTTGGTCCGCTGTACAATATGATAGGCGAGATGGAATATTAAACTAAACGGAAACTAACAAACAAAGGCAGTCAGAGGGAATCAGGGTTTGAATAAAGGCGGTACAAGAAAGATAAAGAACCAGTTTGTCATCGTGATAGGTGATGACGGTGCTATCTTGTGCCATTATGTGAATAACCAGCTTTCAAGCCGTGTATTTGTTGATTCGCCGAATTCTGAAGAAGTTAAGCTTTTTGAAAAGCTGCTTGCCTCTTATCCTAACCATCCGGTGACGCTGCTGGTTGATGTTATGGAGCAAAGCTATACGCAGCAGGTATTGCCTCCGGTATCCAGTATTGGCCTTGTTCCGCAAATACAGCGCCGCATGAAGCGTGACCTGCGTGAGAATGACCTTAACAATTTTATAGTTACGGGCAGGTCTACCGATGGCCGCAAAGACTGGAACGTTCTTTTCATTTCCCTTGCCAATTCCGAGCCGTTTTCAAAATGGCTTGATTTTATACTTGGCCAGAAGAATAAATTTGGCGGTGTTTACCTGCTGCCGGTAGAATCTGTTAAGCTAGTGCAGGATTTGAAGGTAAGGCTTACAGATACGGTTGCTCCTGAGTGGGAAATTGTGTTGCTGCATAATAAAACAGGCGGTTTCCGTATCATTACATACCGTAATGAGAAGCTTGTATTCGCGCGTCTTGCACAAAACCTTATCGGGGAAAATATTCCTGAAGTTGTTGTGGGTAACCTTGAGCAGGAAATACAAAACACGTTTGAATATCTGAAGCGTCTTGGCTTCCGTACAGAGGCTTCAAGTAAGGTAACAGTAGTTGCTTCTACTGAAATACTTGAAAAGCTTGATACAAAAGTTCTTAAATTTGGTGAAGTTAATCTATTCTCGCCGTACCAGATATCAGAAGTTCTTTCATTGCCTGAAACCGTGAACCCTAAAGATAAATATGCCGATGTGTTCATGGCCAGCCATTTTGCGGCTCAGAAAAAACATTCCCTGAAGTTCCATACTAAACAGACAAAGGTTCTGGACAGCCTTTACATGTCTGCAAAAGCGCTGCTGGTGCTTGCGTTTCTTATGCTTGCGGGTGGTATTCTTTTTGAGGCGCAGAAAATACTTGGCGCTATGCAGGTTTATGATGAGCTTGAGATGGTTCAGTCTGAGTTCAAGCTGCAAAACGGTAATTTAAGCAGCGGCAGAGAAATGCTTAAAAAGCAGGAAGGGCCAGATACTGAAAAAATGGTATCTATCTTCAATATATATAAATTACTTCCTTCTGTTTTTATTTCCGCAAGTTTACTTTTAACCTGCATTACCTGAGCATTCATG
>CAYVII010000055.1:0-8706 GCA_964451475.1 uncultured Rickettsiales bacterium | reverse complement strand
ACTTTGCCGTTACCGCTAATAAATTCCGTTACTTCTGAAAGCTGCTTGATAGCGCGTCCATGCAGGCTTTCCTTGCCTATCATCAGCTTAAAACCGTTCTGGTCAGGCGGGTTATGAGAACCCGTAACCATGATGCCACCGTCCAAATTCAAATGGAAAACCGCAAAATAAAGGGCAGGGGTGGGCACAAGGCCTATATTTATTACATCAAGACCAGATTCGGTAATACCTTTTATAAGCGCATCAGAAAGCGCCGGAGAGCTTAAACGTCCGTCAAAACCCACCGCCACAATCCCTTTGCCAAGCGTTGCCGCATAAGCCTTGCCTATAAAGTAAGCATCTGTTTCTGAAAGGTTTTGGTTAAATGTGCCGCGTATATCATATTCGCGGAAGATAGATGGATTATAAGAATGCATGTGACGTTTTTATTAATTTTACGGCTAATAAGCAATATGCAATAAATGCTTAACCTACTTTAATTATTATAATTCTATGTCAAGGGCAATGGATGTAGCAGTTGAAGTATCAGGTAAAGTTGCCGAGCAAAACCAGTTCACCCTTTACGAAGACTATAAGCACTCAGATAAAGACAATAATGAATTCTTCTTCTCTGAGGATCATATAGACAGGCTTGCAGAGGCAGATGTTAAGCACATCGGCTTGGAATACAGCCCTGAATTCCAGCCTCAGCTTGATGCAATGGCTGCCGTTGGCAGAGGTAAGGCTGAAGGTAAAAATTACAACCCAAAAGATATAGATAATTATGTAGATAGATATGCGCAGCATATGTCAAAACATTGCGGCATAAACGGCATGGAGCCGGGTTCAAAAGAAGAGCTGGATGCTTACCGCGCGGAAGCAAGGGGTATAATACGTGCTGCTGAAAACGGAATGAAAGTTCATGCTATTGATACTGCGCCAGGAGCAGCCGGAACGCACGGAGATCTGGAAAAGCGCTGTGCGGTTGACGGGCAGATAGCTGAAAACATTGCCAATATTGCAGGCGATGAAAAAATGGCCATCTATTACGGCGCAGGCCACACAAGCGGCAAAGACGGAACTGCCGGCAAAGATATGGAAGAGCATTTATGCGAAAAGGGCAGTGTTGGGCGTGTGGGGTTAGCACCTGACGCAAAAGATTTTAATGACGCAACAATGGAAGGAAACAGGGAAATTCCAAATACGCTTATATGCACAGACAGAAGCCTGCTTGGAATGGATATACCGGGTCATCAGGTGCAGGCAATGCAGGCTAAAAAAGACGGGCAGTTCTTACCTTTGGGCGGAGAAGTGAGTCTTGCCAACCCCGGTGATGATGCTAGGGCAGAATATGCTAATATAACCAAAAAAGATCTAGGCAAGCTTTCACCACCGTCTGCCGCAAATCAGGAATATATGCAGCAAAGAGCGCAGGAACAGTCCAACAGCGCCTCAAAATAATAAAAAGCAGATAGCCTGTAAGCCGGGTTTTGTCTTCCTATTACTAGGGAGGCTGTAATTCATCTAGGATATATATTGCTATATACCTCAAACGATCTACCCGAGTAACACGCCAGAAAAAGCGCCGTTGGTTACCCAACATGTTACTCCTATTTGATCTTTCTCCTGCCGAGGTTTGCCTTGCCTTTGATGTTACCACCAAAGCGGTGGGCTCTTACCCCACCGTTTCACCCTTACTTCAAGTAATGTTTCAATTTGAAGCGGTCTCTTCTCTGTTGCACTTTCTCTTGGGTTACCCCAGGCGGCCATTAACCGCCGGCATTTTTCTGCGGAGCCCGGACTTTCCTCCCCTTTCTTTTGATGG
Organism: uncultured Rickettsiales bacterium; assembly: GCA_964451475.1. Classification (GTDB taxonomy): domain Bacteria; phylum Pseudomonadota; class Alphaproteobacteria; order Rickettsiales; family 21-14-0-20-44-7; genus CAYVII01. The sequence goes on along the minus strand of CAYVII010000055.1, from coordinate 6,902 downwards.
AAAGCGGCAACAGCCCGGCTATCTGCCTGCGGAATATACTATTTTTATTTGAAAATTTCAACTGTTTCTTGACCGCGCAACTTTAGGTCATATACTTGGCCTATATGAAAGCACGATACATGTTTTTGGCCGTTACCTGCATATCATTGCTGGTTTTTTCACAACCTTCTTACAGCGCTAACCAGCCTAGCGGTACCAAGCCTCCCTCTAAAGCAGTTCCGCAGAAAAAGCCCGCTGCCAAAGTAAGACCTGCTGCCTATGACTTGCCTTTGCCTTCAGGCTGGCAAAAAGGCCAGGCTCTAAAAACCGTTAGAAGCGGCGGTATGAATCCTAAAGGTTTCCGTGCAAGCGCAATGGGTGATTTTGACGGTAATGGGCACATGGACGTTGTAAGATTTTTGCAAAGGCAAACCGGCAATGAGTGCCAGTTCTTTATTACATTTGCCATGCCGGACGGTAACCCTGTTCATCAAATGATATCACAAGAAGAGCGCGATACATGCGAAAATGCGCACATGAAATATATTCAGGTAGTGCCGAAAAGAACTATAAAACCTCAGGACCGAATTGCCTGGGGTGATAACTCGTGCAAAAAGGGAAGAAACTGCTCAGAGATCAGACCTGCTGGTGATCTTATAAAAATAAATTATAACAACATCGCTTCCGGTTATATTTATATGAACAAGCAGACAAAAGAACTGAAATACATCTTCTTCAACAAAACCAATATCTGATCAGGCAGGAGCTTTTAGGAGTGCGCCAAGTATTTGCGCGCATTCCTCGTCCCAGATGCCGTCAACTTTATTCTGACGCCAGTGGCGCTGGAACGCGGTTATTGATGCCTCGTTATGCTGGCGGTAACCAAGCTGTGTAAGCTGGTCATCTCCAGCATTTTTCATGTTTTTTTCAGCCCATAGGCCGATTCCGTTTTCTGCCAGTAGCTTCCAGTCAAACAACTCGCCGGGGTCTTTTTTGCGTTCCGGGGCAATATCTGAGTGAGCCACAATATCAATATCTTTAAGACCATATTGCTGTTTGATACGCCTGCAAAGCGGTATCAGTACATCATATTGCGCCTGAGTAAATTTGCGGTAGCCATGAATATGGCCGGGATTTACTATTTCAATGCCTATGGAACAGGCGTTTACATTCTCACGCCCGCGCCAAAAGCTGACACCCGCATGCCATGCACGCTTGGATTCGTCCACAAGGCTGTATAAAGTACCGTCTTCTGCAAGCACATAATGCGCGCTTACTTTACGCTCGGGGCTAATAAGTATGTCTATCGCTTCCTGCGCGGAGGTAGTATCGGTATAGTGAAGAACAAGCATCTCCACCTGCGCCGGCTTATCATTATTAAGGCGGTCATCAAAGTTTGGAGATGCAAGTTTTATAAGGTTCAAGACTATATCTGGTTCATGAAGAAGTTACGGGACTCAGTCACGAACTCATTGATTTTCGCGCCAAGTTCAGCATCAGAAACACTAACGCCTGATTTAGCAATGTCGGCCTTAAGACGGTTGAAAAGCTGTTCACGCTCAAGAAAAGCTGTTACCAGCTCAAGTGCATAATCGCTAGCCTGTTCATGGGTTTTGCCCATCTTTTCGGCTGCCCATAGTCCTGCCTGCTTGTTACGGCGGGCACGCACTTTAAAATGCAGCTCCTCGTTAGCGGCGTACAGGTCTTCAAAAGCTTTTTCTCTTTGATTAAAATTCATGGTTTTTCCTTATGTGATTTTACTTGTTACTAATAAAATATTCTTGTAGCTTGTTTGTCAACTAAAGACATAAATTAGTAAGGATATCTCCAGTGGATAAAAAGAAAAATCTTAGTATGATCGGCAAGAACCGTAAAAAACCAATATATGAAGGCAAAGCTAAATGCCTCTACGAAGGCCCTGAACCGGGAACACTTATCCAGCACTTTAAAGATGAAGCTACGGCTTTTAATAACCAGAAAAAAGGCGTCATCACCGGCAAAGGTGTGATCAATAACAAAATATCGGAACTGCTAATGGTTCGCCTTGCCGATATTGGTATACCTACACACTTCATCCGCAACCTTAATATGCGTGAGCAACTTGTGCGCGCGCTTGAGATAATCCCTATAGAAGTTGTTATCCGTAACTATGCAGCAGGCAGCATGTGCAAACGCCTTGGCGTTGAAGAAGGCACAATGCTTCTTAGCCCGATAGTGGAATTCTATTACAAAGATGATAGTCTGGGCGACCCTATGGTTACCGAAGAACATATAATTAACTTTGGCTGGGCAACCGCTGAAGAGATAGATATTCTTCGTAATCTTTCGCTGCGTGTGAATGACTTCCTTTCAGGCGTCTTTGTTGCGTGCAAACTTCGTCTGGTAGATTTCAAGCTTGAATATGGCCGGTACATCATGGAAGAACAGGGGCTTATGCAAATAATGCTTGCAGACGAGATCAGCCCTGATAACTGCCGCCTTTGGGATCTTGATACAAATGAAAAGCTGGATAAAGATCGTTTCCGCCAGAATCTTGGTGGTGAGGCAGAAGCATATCAGGAAGTTGCACGCCGTCTTGGTTTGATATCTGCGCTTAAAGAAGGTAAGGAATAGGAATAAGGGGAAGCAATATGAAGAAACTGGCTATTATAGCAATTGCCGCAGTTAGCCTAAGTGGCTGCTCATGGTTCAAGTCATCATCCCAATGGGCTGATAACGCTTTCTTTGGCGGTGACAGCAATCCTCAAAGCCCAAGCCCTAACTATCCTTATTACTATTCTTCGGCAGCAGCACCTATTGATGCCAATGAGAAAGGCGCTTACAGCAGCCCTTATCCCCCGGCTGCCCCGGGTGCAATAAATAGCCAGTACAACTCAACTGCGTTTACTGCGCAGCCAAACCAATATGGAGCTCCTCTTCAGGCAACCGGCGGTTATGGCGCTACCACTAACGCTCCTTCGGTAAGCGTTACCTACGGAAGTAAAGGTACTGATGTCAGCGGCGCAAAAACCGGTGATTACATAAAAAATCCTCAACCTGTACTGCCGGCATCACCTGATAAAGATGCACGCGTGCCTGCAAACCAGAGCCTGCCGACACTTCAGGGCACTCAAGGGCAGTTCACTCCGCAAGTTTACGCCCCACAGGCACCTCAGCCTTATGGCTATGCACAACAACCTTACGCTCCGCAGGGATATGCGCCTCAGCCATATCCAGCAGCTCCGGTTGCTCCACAACCACCGCAGGGTTACGGCTATGCACCGCAACCATATGCGACGCAGCCTCAGCCATACCCTCCGGCACAAAATCCATATTACGGCCAGCAATATGCTCCTCAGCAATATCAAGGCCAGTATCAGTATCCACCGGCAAAATAATTTAGGAGTTTTTGTTTAAATGCACGAGTTTATAAAGTGGTTAGTAGATTTTGTTGAGCATCTGGGTTATTTCGGCATTTTCATCATGACTCTAATTGAAAGTACCTTTATTCCGGTGCCTTCTGAAGTAACAATGATACCGGCAGGTTACCTTGTACAGCAAGGTAAAATGAACTTCTGGTGGGTTTTCTTTGCCAGTGTTGCAGGTACAGTAATTGGTGCTTACGTAAATTACTGGATCGCAAAACATTATGGTCGCAAGCTGTTTACCAAATACGGTAAATATTTCATGATGACACCGCAAAAACTAAGGAAGCTAGAAAAATTCTACAGCCAGCACGGTAGCCTTTCTACGTTCATTGGTCGTCTGCTCCCTGGTATCCGCCACTATATTTCATTCCCTGCCGGCCTTGCAAAAATGCATCTGGGTAAGTTCTTCCTTTATACATCACTTGGCGGTGCAATATGGATGGCTGTGCTTCTGGTAGTTGGTTACAAAATTGGTGATAACGAGGAAATGGTGCGCAGTATACTACCTGTTATCCAGATAGTTATTTATGGTGTCGTAGGATGCTTCATCGCACTTTACTTCGCGCGCCGCCGCCGCATTCGCCTGACCGGTGAAAAGCCAAAAGACCTGACTGAAAAGGTCATTGACGTAACTAATAAGGAATAAGGGGAAGCAATATGAAGAAACTGGCTATTATAGCAATTGCCGCAGTTAGCCTAAGTGGCTGCTCATGGTTCAAGTCATCATCCCAATGGGCTGATAACGCTTTCTTTGGCGGTGACAGCAATCCTCAAAGCCCAAGCCCTAACTATCCTTATTACTATTCTTCGGCAGCAGCACCTATTGATGCCAATGAGAAAGGCGCTTACAGCAGCCCTTATCCCCCGGCTGCCCCGGGTGCAATAAATAGCCAGTACAACTCAACTGCGTTTACTGCGCAGCCAAACCAATATGGAGCTCCTCTTCAGGCAACCGGCGGTTATGGCGCTACCACTAACGCTCCTTCGGTAAGCGTTACCTACGGAAGTAAAGGTACTGATGTCAGCGGCGCAAAAACCGGTGATTACATAAAAAATCCTCAACCTGTACTGCCGGCATCACCTGATAAAGATGCACGCGTGCCTGCAAACCAGAGCCTGCCGACACTTCAGGGCACTCAAGGGCAGTTCACTCCGCAAGTTTACGCCCCACAGGCACCTCAGCCTTATGGCTATGCACAACAACCTTACGCTCCGCAGGGATATGCGCCTCAGCCATATCCAGCAGCTCCGGTTGCTCCACAACCACCGCAGGGTTACGGCTATGCACCGCAACCATATGCGACGCAGCCTCAGCCATACCCTCCGGCACAAAATCCATATTACGGCCAGCAATATGCTCCTCAGCAATATCAAGGCCAGTATCAGTATCCACCGGCAAAATAATTTAGGAGTTTTTGTTTAAATGCACGAGTTTATAAAGTGGTTAGTAGATTTTGTTGAGCATCTGGGTTATTTCGGCATTTTCATCATGACTCTAATTGAAAGTACCTTTATTCCGGTGCCTTCTGAAGTAACAATGATACCGGCAGGTTACCTTGTACAGCAAGGTAAAATGAACTTCTGGTGGGTTTTCTTTGCCAGTGTTGCAGGTACAGTAATTGGTGCTTACGTAAATTACTGGATCGCAAAACATTATGGTCGCAAGCTGTTTACCAAATACGGTAAATATTTCATGATGACACCGCAAAAACTAAGGAAGCTAGAAAAATTCTACAGCCAGCACGGTAGCCTTTCTACGTTCATTGGTCGTCTGCTCCCTGGTATCCGCCACTATATTTCATTCCCTGCCGGCCTTGCAAAAATGCATCTGGGTAAGTTCTTCCTTTATACATCACTTGGCGGTGCAATATGGATGGCTGTGCTTCTGGTAGTTGGTTACAAAATTGGTGATAACGAGGAAATGGTGCGCAGTATACTACCTGTTATCCAGATAGTTATTTATGGTGTCGTAGGATGCTTCATCGCACTTTACTTCGCGCGCCGCCGCCGCATTCGCCTGACCGGTGAAAAGCCAAAAGACCTGACTGAAAAGGTCATTGACGTAACTAATAAGGAATAATGGCTTAAACAGCCGTACGGGTTATCCATCCGCCGCCAACAACGCGGCTGCCATCGTACATTACGCACGCCTGACCGGGACTGACAGATTTTTCTGCCTGAAGTAGTGTAATAACCGCGCCGCCTTCAGTAGGTTTAACACGTGCAGGCACAGGCGGGCGGGTAGAGCGTATTTTAACAGACACCTCAATTTCTTCAGCAGGCCTTAAGCCAAGCCAGTTCACATCACGGATATTAAAGATGGTAGATTCAAGTGCACTTTCCGGTCCAACAATTACCTGCTTCTTATCGGCATCAATTTTTACAACGTAAATAGGTTCATCAAAACCACCCACACCAATACCGCGGCGCTGGCCGATTGTGAAGTTGATGATGCCGTTATGTTTACCAAGCACGCGTCCGTCAATATGCACGATTTCACCTGAATCAATCGCACCCGGACGCAGTTTTTCAACTATACTTGCGTAGTTTCCGTCAGGCACAAAGCAAATATCCTGCGAATCAGGTTTATTGAAAATAGGTATCTCATATTCTTCTGCAAGCTGGCGCGTTTTTTCTTTAGTAAAACCACCCAGCGGGAAGTGCAGGAAATCCAGCTGTTCTTGCGTTGTTGCGAACAGGAAATAACTTTGGTCTTTACCCGTATCGTGCGCCATATGCATTTCTGCATGGTTGCCGTTATCAAGGCGCTGTACGTAATGGCCTGTGACCAGCGCATCGGCATTTAAGTCTTTTGCTACTTTGAACAGGTCACGGAATTTAACCGATTGGTTGCACTTCACGCACGGAATAGGCGTTTCGCCGCGTAAATAACTATCGGCAAAATCATCTATCACTTCTTGTTTAAAAATAGATTCGTAATCTAAAACATAATGCGGAAAGCCAAACTTATCGGCAACTTGCTTTGCATCGTAAATATCTTGCCCTGCACAGCACGCACCTTTTTTACCAACCGTCATGCCGTAATCATAAAGCTGCAAGGTAACTCCAATAACATCATAGCCTGCCTTGTGCAGCATGACAGCAACCGTAGAACTATCTACGCCGCCTGACATGGCGACGACAACTTTAGTTTCGGCAGGTGGCTTGTTAAGGTTAAGCATGCGCGCGTATATATAGGAAAACCGCCGCTTTGTAAATATAATAGCAATTATGTCATATATAACATGGCCTTATAAACTAAAGGGAAGCTTGTACCCAAATGTTGATAAGTAACGATCTCAACTAGAGGTAAATTATGAAAACAAAGGGTGTTATGCCTTTCTCAGGAATTCAGTTTTCAGTACAAGGCCTTTCATTCCTTCTACTTTCCCTTCAACTTCCTTAGGGTCATTAGTTGTGCGTATACCGCGAACAACAGTACCGCGCTTCACAACCTTCGAAGAACCTTTGATAGGCAGGTCTTTTATAACAGTTACATTATCACCGTCTTTTAGC
>CAYVII010000054.1:0-8900 GCA_964451475.1 uncultured Rickettsiales bacterium | reverse complement strand
GAAAAACTCACCCGCACTGCAGCGTGCAAAGGATATTATTGCCGATATAAAAATTCTGGAAAAGAAAGAAGATGATAAAGATATTTTTTAGCCTGTTTATATTCTGCGTAGCTTTTACGAGTAATGCGCTGGCACTTGACCCGTGCACAAAGGAGTATAGCCCGATAGAATCACGCTATAGAAGCGGTATAGCATTCACTTTACAAAAATGCGGCGGTCTGCCCAGCGTTATAATAGGCACTATGCACTCTGATAACCCTGCGCTGATGCAGCTGCATGAAAAATCACTCCCTGTATTAAAAGCGGCGCGTAATGCGGTGTTTGAGATCAGGTTTGATAATGAGGCGATAGAAAAAACTCTGGCAACAATGTTTTATAGCCGTGCAAGCGGTAAAACGCTTAAGAGTGAAGCAGGAGCCGACCTGCATAAGCGTTTTATGCAGCTGGTTGATAAGCCTGACCCTATGAATGAGTATTTAAAGCCATGGTCTGCCGCTATTATGCTGCAATACCCGAAACAGGTGGCTGATGGTGTTGAGTTGGATCTTAAGCTGCAAAAGCTGGCGCAGGCAAACGGTGCCAATATTGCAGGTCTTGAAAAAGTTGAAGAGCAGCTTGGAATATTTGACGGTATGTCTAAAGAAGACCAGATACAGGCATTGCAGGATGTTCTGGATAATTATGATAAGAATATTAAGATGCAAAATAAGATGCAGAGCGCGTATATGGCAAAAGATCTGCGTGGCTTGCAGCGCCTGATACCAGAGTCTTTGGCTTTAAGTGCCGATAAAGAGGCGGCAAAACAGCTTATGAAATTGCTGATTGATGACCGTAATGTGCGTATGGCAGAAAGGTCTGTGAAATATCTGGATGAAGGCAATGCCTATATAGCCATAGGTGCGCTACACTTGCCCGGTAATATAGGTGTGCTAAAACTACTGGAAGATAAAGGTTACAGGGTAGAGGTTCTTTACTAATGAAAACTACGGTTACTGTTAAAGTAAAATTCACGGCTGCGCACAGGCTTGCGGGTAAAGATATCCCGTGTGAAGCACTGCACGGTCATTATTACGAAGTTAGTTTTACCTTTGCGGCCGATAAGCTTGAAGGCGGCATGATTGTTGAATTTGAAGATGCTGAAGCTCGTCTGCAAAACTGGTTTGCTGCTAACTGGGATCATAACGTGATACTTAGTGACTCCGACAAAGAGCTTGGAGAGGCAATAGCTAAAATAACCGGCCAGAAGATATTTTATTATGAAGGTTGCCCAACGGCTGAAAATCTTGCCGCATATTTGCTTAATCAAGTAGCTCCTAAGCTATTTGCCGATACTAACGGCAAGTGCGTACGCGTAAAACTGGATGAATATTCCAAAGGGCTTTATTCCTGTACGGTTGAGCTTTAATTTATAATTCCTGCAATAGTATCTACCACTTTCTTTTTTGCGCTGGTGTTGCGGTAGTAAAGACCAATACGGCGTGACGGCGGATTTTTATCAAACGCTACATATTTTATCCCGCTGCGTTTCACTGCCGCTATTTTTGGAATAAGAGTTACCCCAAGACCCTGTGCCACCATGCCCAGCAAAGTTTCCATGCTAGTTGCGCGGAAGTCATGCAGTTCATTGCCTATTATCTCACAAAATTCCAAAGCCTGTGCACGCAGACAGTGCCCGTCTTCAAGCAGTAAAAGTTTTTCTTTTGCAAATTCCGCGCGGGTAATTTTTTCTTTATGTGCAAGAGGGTGGTGCAGCGGCATTGCCGCAAGGAATTCATCTTCAAAGATTTCAATATAACCAAGGTTGCGGTTATCAACAGGTATGGCAATGAATGCGGCGTCAATTTCCCCCTGGTCCAGTTTACGGATAAGAATTTCGGTCTTTTCTTCAACCATGAATATTTTTAGCTTTGGCAGTTTTTTAGAAAGCTTTGGTAAAATATCGGGGAAGAGGTAAGGGGCAAGGGTGGGAAATGCGCCAATGGTTATATTTCCTGCCAGAGGATCGCGCGAAAGTTTTGCAAGTTCCATTATTTCATCAGATGTTCTTAGCAGTTCTTTTGCTTTAGTAATTATATCCTGCCCTACGGGTGTTATAAGGAATTTTTTCTTGCTGCGTTCAAAAATAATGGCGCCAAGTTCATCTTCCAGCTTTTTTATTTGCATGGAAAGGGCGGGCTGACTGACATGGCAAAGCTCTGCTGCCTTTGCGAAGCTAGCGGTTTCCGCCACTGCTACTATGTATTTAAGATCCCGAATGTTCATAAGCTAAACTTATTAATAGTATAATATTAATATATTATACATATCAAGTTAAAACACGTAAATTCTGCAAAGCAACATAAAGAGGCAAATATGACAGACTTAGACAGTTACCTGCTGAAATGTGTTCTTGAAGGATTAGAGAGCAATCAGAAAGCAGAAGGGCTTGAAGAGCTGTGTGCATGCAGCCTTGGAATGACTCAAATAAACACAACACAAGGAGAATAAAAGAGATGTTAGGTATTGGTGATAAATTCCCGGAATTCAATGTGAAAGCAACTGTAAGCAATGATGTTAAAGATGCATTCGTAAACGTGGATAACAACACATATAAGGGCAAGTGGCTGGTTACGTTCTTCTGGCCTAAGGACTTTACATTTGTTTGTCCTACAGAGATTGCCGAATTTGGTAAGCACAACCGCGACTTTGCTGACAGAGATGCCCAGGTTCTTGGCGCTAGCACGGATAGTGAATTCGTACATCTAGCATGGAGGCAGAACAAGGAAGAGCTTAATAAACTTCCGTTCCCTATGCTTGCCGATGTTAAGCGTGAGCTAACAACTGCTCTTGGAATTCTGGATAAAGAAGAAGGCGTAGCCCAGCGTGCAACTTACATTGTTGACCCTGAGGGCGTTATCCGCTTCGTGATGGTTACAGACCTGAACGTGGGCCGTAACGTGAAAGAGGTTTTGCGTGTGCTTGATGCGCTGCAGACAGATGAGCTTTGCCCGTGCAACTGGCAGAAGGGCGAAGAGACCCTTAAGGTTGCATAAACAAACCACCCCGTGAGACACCCGCCTTCCTTAAGATATCCCCGTATTATACCGGAGGGCGGGACTTTAAAAAAAGGAAGAACATGACCATTGAACAGTTAAAAGACAATATCCCCGATTATGCAAAGGACGTAAGGCTTAACCTTGCAAGCATACTTACAACTGAAGGTGCGCCTGACCTTACGCAGAACCAGATTTATGGTATTGCGCTGGCTTCTGCATATGCGGTGAAAGATAAAAGCATTATTGATGCATTGCTTGCGGAAAGCGCAGGGAAAATAAGCGGTGAAGAAGTTCAGGCGGCAAAAGCGGCAGCCAGTATCATGGCGATGAACAATATATATTACCGTTTCCTGCATTTAGTTTCTGACAAAGAATATGGCAAGCTGCCTGCTAAGTTGCGCATGAATGTTATTGGCGCGCCCGGTGTGCCGAAAGTTGATTTTGAGCTTTATTCAACGGCAGTTTCAGCCATTAACGGATGCGGTATGTGTATGGATGCGCATGCACGTGAGCTTGAAAAGCACGGAGTTTCCAAGCTTGCGGTGCAATCAGCCGTACGTATTGCCGCGGTTATAAACTCGGTTGCGCAAAGCCTGCATATTGCAGCTTAAAATAATTACCCTACGAAGAAATAGCCCCTTCTCCTTTAGGGGCTATTTTTATTTCAGCACTATCATAACCGCAGTTACAACCAGCAGGCCTGCCATTATGTAGTTGAACAGAAGCTGGTTCTTTTCTGTCTTAAGCAGTTTTTTCATGCCTTTGCCAAATAGCGTCCACATTGTGGTGCAGGGCAGGTTGGTTACTGCCACGCATAAGGCAATTATCAGCGTTGGTATGAAAACCTCACCTGTTTTGGGCATGAAGATGGTTGCAAGTGTGATGCATATAACCCATGCTTTAGGGTTTACATACTGGAACAGGAATGCCTGTTTAAAGTTTATGGGTCTTGTTACCTGTTTGCTGTCTTTCAGTTTTGCGCTTAGCAATTTCCAGGAAAGGTAAAGCATATAGGCAAGCCCCACCCATGTAAGTATGTGGTGAAGTATAGGATATGCGGTAAATACCGTACCAAGGCCAAGGCAGCAAAGCGCTGCCTGTGTGCTATTGCCTGCGCAAATACCAAGCATATGAGGTATTGTTTTGCGGTAGCCAAAGTTAGTGCCCGAAACAGTTAGCATTATATTGTTTGGGCCGGGCGTGCCTGTCATTACGAACAGGTAGGTTATTAAAGCTATGTAATCCATACAGGTGATTCAAATTCAGTTTAAAACAAAAAACCCCGCCAAATTTAATTGGCGGGGTTTTCAAAATCTTGCTTTAAGAAGTATTACTTCTTGGCAGCTGCTTTCTTTTTAGGAGCGGCTGCTTTAGCAGGTTTTGCCTCGCCTGATCTTTTGGCAGCGGCTGCTGCGCGTTTAGGAGTAATTTTAGGTTCACGACGTTTTGCAGGTTCAAACTTTGGAAGTTCGCCTTTTGCAGCTAGTGTTGCCTTGATCTTCTTTTTCAGTCTTAAGCCTTCTTCAGTAAGTTTGCTTGCTGATTGACCAAGAAGGAATTTATCAAGACCGCCGTTATGTTCGATAGAGCGGATAGTGCGAACAGCAACTTTAAGAGTTACTTTGCCAAGAGTATCGCTCAGGAATGTAATTTGCTGAATGTTCGGCTCAAAGCTACGTAGTGTACGTACACCCGTTTGGCTACGTTCCACAGGTACGAAACGACCGATTTGTTTTTTAACGCCTGTAAGGTCACAACTTCTTGACATTTTCTTTAAGCCCCTTAGCTTTATTTGTAGTTCGAATTTGAGCGCGGGAATATAAGCATTTAAAGAGATTAGTCAAATGAAAAAATCAGTTAAAATCCTAGGAATTTCAGTAGGTGTGGTAGTAGGATTGGCTGTAATAGCCTCTGTGGCGGTTTCTTTAGTAGCAGACCCGGCCAAATATAAGCCCGAGATCGAGAAGGCGTTTAACGATGCAACCGGTTATAAACTATCAATAAACGGTGATATCGGGGTTAGCCTTTTCCCGTTGCCAAAAGCTTATGTGGAAGGTGTTACCATTACTAACGGATCTAAACAGCTGGTTGAGGTTGAGCAGATAAATATATATCCTAAACTGCTGCCGTTGCTTTCAGGTGAAAAGAAGATCTCTTCTATATTAGTAAAGTCACCAGTGATTACCCTTGAGAAGGGAGAGACGGGCAATAACTGGGCAAAGCCGGAAGAGCAGCCTGAAAAGCCACAGTCTGAAAAGACCAACCTTAGCATAGACAATATAGATATTGAAAATGGCAGGCTGCAATATGCCAACCGTATTTCCGGCCAGAACCATGTGCTTGATAAAATAAACCTTGAGGCAAGCCTTGCTTCAACCGATGGCCCGCTTAACCTTGAAGGCGCTGTGGAATATAACGGTGTACCGCTTAATATCAAAACATCAGTAAATAACTTTGCCGATCCTAAATTATTTGCCGAAATCGAAAGCAAGGAAACAAAGATCAAGTTTGACGGTATGAAGAGCGGAGGTAAGCTTGTGCTTTCTTCAACCGATCTTGGCCCAATACTTTCTGCGGCAGGAAGTGCCAACAAGCTTCTTAGCGGCCGTGCTTTAAGTTTTGACGGTGATGTTAAGTATGAAGATGATATTGTAACTATCACAAACTCAAAATTCTCTTTCGGTGATACAAAAGGTAATGTTGATCTTGCGGTGCAGTTTGCCGAGCAGGAAACCGCGGCAACAATTAACCTGGCGCTTGGCAAGGTTAACCTTGATGAAATAATGGCTGCGCAGAAGGAAACTACCACTGCGAATGAAACCGCGGCTAAAACTGCAGGTAAGGCTGAAAAAAGAATACGCGCCGAAATAAGTGCAACTGCAGATGAAGTTATATTTAAAAGCGCGAGCTATAAAAAGCTTAATGTTGCTGCCAGCGTGGAAGGCGACACTATTACTGTTCGTCCGTTCACGTTACAAACTCCGGGGCAGGGTAATATAGATACTTACGGTGTACTTACCAAAACAACGCGCGGCTGGAATTATGAAGGTGCATTCGCGGCTTCTGCCGCAAACCTGCGTGAACTTGTAATTGCGCTTAGCGGCAATAAGCTTGAAAATATCAATCCTAAAGGCCTGAAGAAGTTTGATATCCAATCTAATATCATTGCTTCAGTTTCCGATACGGCAACGGTCAATCTTTCAAGCATGAAAATGCTTGTTGATGATACTAATATCAACGGTGTGCTTAGCGTTAAGACAGATAAGCCTTTGGCGCTAACTTTCAGGGGTAGCATAGATAGGGTTAACCTGAACAATTACACTGTGAATAAGGCTGTTGCAGATGAAGGGACTTCCGGAGGTCTTAAAGGCAATAAGAAACTTGATTTTGAATGGTTGAAAAAACTTCCGGTGAATGCAGATATTACTGCAACGATCGATGAAGTTATCAATAAAGATAAAAAATATACCAGCATACGCCTGAACGGTACTGCTAAACCGGGTGATATCAACTTCAAGGAATTCTCTGCCAACCTGCAGGTGTTCAGCATAGGGGCAATACTTAGCCTGAATGTTGACGGTCAGCGCCCTAGATTCAGTGTTGATGCCAATGTTGACAGCCTGAAAATATCAGACATTACAAAAACTGAACAGCAACCTGAAACTGCTGCGGCAAGCATGGGTGGAAAATGGTCAGAGAAAGTTTTCAATTTCTCTCCGCTTGATCAGATTGATGGTAACATTAAAGCACGTGTGGGCAACATCTTGGGTAACAAGATCAATTTCAGCAATGTATCGCTTACCGGTAAATTATATAACGGCAGGGCATCGCTTGATAATTTCTATAGTGATGTTTTCGGCGGTAGCCTGAATATGAACGGTGAGCTTGTAATAACCGCGGTGCCAAGTATCAAGGTAAATATTGCGGCTGATAATGTTGATGTTTCGCAGGCGGCTAACGCGCTTCTTACTTCATGGCCTATAAACGGCAGAACTACTATTAGCGGCAGCTTTACTTCTGCCGGCGTTCACCAGAAAGCAATGATAAGTAATCTTAACGGTACAACTTCCGTAAATGCTACCAATATTAGTGTGCGCGGGCTTGACCTTGCATCATTCGGTTACAATCTTTTAAACACTAATGACCCTATGGCAATTGTTGCGGTTCTGAAAAATGTTTCAGGCGGCAATAAAACTTCAGAGATGGCTTCTGCCGGTAGTTTATTTGTGGAAAAAGGTGTGCTTAAAACAACGGGTCTTAAAGTGCAGTCAGATGCTGCGGTTGGCGCGGTTACCGGCTATTTAGACCTTATCAAGTGGTATATGGACGGTGATGCCAAATTCAATATGGCGGTTACTGGTTCAGATAAAAAATCCCCGACTTTCGGTGTTCATGTTTACGGTTCGCCGGAAGCTCTGAAGAAAGAGTACGACACGAAAGAAATCGAGAAATATATTGCCGAGAGAGGGATACTTTCACAGAACAAAATTGATCTGCTGAAACCGGGCGGTATTGAAAACAAGATAAATGAAAAGCTTATGAAGCAGCTTGGTATCAAGAACCCTGCAACTCAGGCACCGGCAACAACTGCGCCGACTCAGGCGCCGGCTGCTCCGGAGGCGCCTACATCTGCAGCACCTGCTGATGCTCCTGCTGCTACTGCTCCGGCAGCACCTGCCGCTCAACCGGAAGCTGCGGTGCCGGCAGCCGAACAGCCGCTTACAGAGAAGCAAAAGAAGCGTGAAGCGCAGAAGCAGCTTATCAATCAGGGTATTCAGCAGTTATTTGGTAATCAGTAATTTTAGCGGAGAAGTTATTACTGCAACCTGTCCAGTTGCTTTTGCATAAGGGCGGTGATTATGCGTATAGAAAGTGCGGCAACAAAAATTGCTATCCATGCAAGCGACATGATCAAAAGAGGGGTTAGCATTGAAGGGTGAATGGCTGAGCCTTGAAGGCGGAAAACGCTGGCAGGCTGGTGAAGTGTATTCCACCAGTCAACCGAGTATTTAATTATCGGCAGGTTAATTACACCGACAAGAGCCAGTATGCTTGCAGAGCGTGCCTCTTTTTCTTCGGAGTGGAAAGAGCCGTTCATGGCCATGAAGCCAAGATAAAGGAAAAACAATAGAAGTACTGATGTAAGGCGTGCATCCCAAACCCACCATGTACCCCATGTAGGGTATCCCCAGATAGATCCGGTAATAAGGCATATAGCCGTAAAAACAGCGCCGATAGGAGCGGTCTCACGAGCAATTATGTAGCAGACAGGGTTACGCCATACAATATAACCAAGTGCCATCATGGCAATTATGCCGTAGCACATCATTGCCATCCATGCAGAAGGAACATGAATATACATAACACGCACCATTGTTCCCTGCTGATAGTCAGAGGGTGAGCCAAAGAAAACGTAATAAAGGCCGGTTAACAGCGCAATTGCCGCAATGACGAATGCCGGTTTGATGGATGCAAAAGCAAATCTTTCTACGTTCTTTGGAGTGATGAACTTCATCTTTACTCTTCAGTTGTGACGCGGTTGCGTCCGTTACGCTTGGAAGCATAAAGGCCTTTATCGGCGCGTGCTACAAAATCTTCAACTTTGTCGCGCACAGGGTCATAAAGTGCCACGCCGATTGAAACTGTTATCTGTCCATAAGATTCGCCGGTATCTTTGCGTTTCAGTTCACGCGTTGCAATAGTGCTGCGGATGCTTTCGGCAACTATCTGGCCGCCTTTTAGCGGAGTGTCGGGCAACAGTACTGCAAATTCCTCGCCGCCGTAACGTGCAACAAAGTCTTTACCTTTAACCATGTCTTTCATGGCAACGGCAACAATTTTAATTACCTGATCGCCAATGAGGTG
>CAYVII010000053.1:7692-8918 GCA_964451475.1 uncultured Rickettsiales bacterium | reverse complement strand
TGCGGTTGAAGTTGGCCGCGGCAACGTGCCAAGCCTGCTGCAACCCACTTTCTTTGAGCTTGAAGAAGCTATTACCGCAGCTACAAGCTAGCTATTTACCGATACAAAAACTATTGAATATCTGATCCAGTATGTCTTCGACATCAATACGACCAGTTATGCGCCCTATGCTGAATGCCGCATGACGCAAATCTTCAGCCACAAGCTCTATAGGATTATCAAACGTAATACTGTCTAAACATGCAAGCGCCTGAACAAGTGCTTCGCGGTGACGGCTGCGGGTTATAAGCGGCGCTTCCGAAAGCTGGAACTTCTCGGCGAGCTTCTGCTCAAGCATCTTCATGAAAACATCCATTCCCTGCCCCGTATTGATAGAAACTTCTAAATCTGCCTTTCTTTTATCGGGCTGCGCAGTATCTATTTTATTCAGCAGTATTATTGTGTTCTCATCTGCCAGTGATATATCGGCCACATTATCGGCAGCATCCAGCATAAGTATTTTAAGGTCGGCACGCTCGGCACGTTGCAGCGCGCGCTTTATGCCCTCATTTTCTATCACGTCACCGCTCTCACGAAGTCCTGCGGTATCTGCTAATGTTACGGGCAGCCCGGCAATTTCCAGATTCACCTCAATAACGTCACGCGTTGTTCCCGCAATGTCTGAAACTATGGCGGCATCACGCTTTGCTAAATAATTAAGCAGGCTTGATTTACCAACATTAGGCGCACCAAGTATAACAACATATATACCTTCGCGTATCTTCTCGCCACGGTGGTTGTCATTCAAATGCAGACGCATCTCATCACGGAATTTCTGCAAGCCGTTTGTAATCTCATCTTTCAGGCTTTGCGGCAGGTCTTCATCGGGAAAGTCAATATATGCTTCCATATTCGCAAGGTTCTTGATTATGGCTACACGCCATTTTTCGTAGAGTCTGCCAAGCTCGCCTTCCATCTGGCGCATTGCCTGACGCGCCTGCGCTGTAGTTTCCGCATCAATCAGGTCGGCAAGGCCTTCAGCCTCGGTCAGGTCCATTTTATTGTTCAAAAATGCACGGCGTGAGAATTCCCCCGGTTCGGCAAGGCGTACATCCGGCAGCGCGGAAAGCACCTCAAATATTTTTTTTACAACGGCGCGGCTGCCGTGCGTATGCAGCTCAACCACATCCTCACCCGTAAAACTATGCGGAGCCTTGAAATACAGCACCAGCGCCCTGTCAATAGCC
>CAYVII010000053.1:0-7682 GCA_964451475.1 uncultured Rickettsiales bacterium | reverse complement strand
AATAGCCTCGCCGTTAATTTTCAGCACCTTAAGCTCTGCCTGACGCGGTTTAGGCACTGCCGTTCCAAGCGCAGCAAGCACATCTGTTGCAGCCTTGCCCGAAATACGCACCACGGCCACACCGGATTTACCTAAACCGCTAGCCAGACCAAATATTGTTTCCATTCCTTTCATGGCCTGTATAATAGGCACATGGCAGACGATATGGAAGAGCAAAAACCACAAAATTTCTTTGAACGCATGGCAGGTTCGGACAAGAGCCTTGCAAAGTTCTTTGCTACTTTTTACGACAAGATCACAAATCTTGGCCGCGCAAACATTGAAATGGGCATACTGCACATGCGTCAGGGACTGTTCTATGATGCGGCCATACGCTTTAAAATGGCACTGTGGTTTGATAAGAACAACCCTATTGCCCACTACCTTCTGGGCAAGGCATATGTATATGACGGCAAGCGTGACAAAGCCATTCCGCCACTCCAAAAAGCGCTGACGCTTGACCCTAAACTGCATGAGGCCGAATTTCTGCTGCTTCTTTGCGGCACAACTAACGCCCTTACAGAGATACCCCGCTCTTTCGTGATTGAGCGCAATGATACTGTTGCCGATAACTATGAGCGCGCCTTCCCGCCGGGAACAGAAACAAAGATAGCCACGAAACTTAAAGAGGAATTCAAACGTTATTTTGAGAACTGGCAGGGTTTTTCAGTGCTTGATATCGGCTGCATGGGCGGTGAATACGGAGCTCTTATCAAAGAAAAGGCAAACGCGCTGGTTGGTACTGAACCTTCAATAAAAATGGCTGCAATCGCCCGCCAGAAAAGAAACGGTGAGTTACTGGTATATAATAAGGTTATAGCCCGCTTTGCCGAAGATTACCTGAAAGATACTACAGAAAGATATCAGGTGATAATGGCCATTCAGTATTTAAGCAATTTCCTGACTGTGGAAGAGTTCTTTAAACTGGTACGCGCATGTTTTGTAAAAGAAGGCGGCCTGTTTATTTTCACAATAACCCCTTCAGACACAGACTCAAACCGGTTTTATCCTGAAAAAATATTGTTCATGCACTCGGAAAAATATGTTGATGCATGCCTTGAGGCAACCGGCTTCAGGATCCATAAAAAATCCGAGGTTCAATACGACAGCGGCATGATAGACCTTATTTATTTTGCAGAAACGGTTTAATGGAAAACTTTTCAAATATCGTTGGCGTCACCGGAACAATAATACTTATATTGGCCTACATGCTTTTGCAGGCAGAAAAACTGAAAAGCAACGACTGGACATATTTATATATGAACCTGTTCGCCGCAATATTCATAACATTCTCGCTTATCTTTCATTTCAACCTTGCCTCTTTCATCATTGAAATATTCTGGATAAGCATTAGCATTTACGGCCTCTGGAAGAAAAAAAGGAAATCAGCATCATGAAGATCTTACCGCTATCGCACAAACTATCTCTTGAAGTAGGCACAATACATTTTGTGGGCATTGGCGGCATAGGCATGAGCGGTATTGCCGAAGTACTGCACAATCTTGGCTTTAAAGTGCAAGGCTCTGATCTTAGCACAAATTATAATACTGAACGCCTTGGCAAACTTGGCCTTAAGATTATGCAAGGACAAAAACCTGAAAATATTGAAGGCGCATCTGCCGTTGTTATTTCCAGCGCCGTAAAGGCCGATAACCCCGAGGTCAAAGCAGCCCGTGCCGCACATATTCCGGTTGTACGCCGCTCAGAAATGCTGGCAGAACTTATGCGCCTGAAACTAGCCATTGCAATTGCAGGCACGCACGGCAAAACAACAACTACTACTATGATGGCAACTTTACTTGATGCCGCAAATTTTGACCCAACCGTTATAAACGGCGGTATCCTTAACGCATACGGCACAAACGCACGCCTTGGCCAATCTGAATGGATGGTTGTAGAGGCCGATGAGTCTGACGGGACATTTATAAAGATACCTGCCGCAGTTGCAGTTGTTACAAATATCGAACCTGAACATTTAGATTATTACGGAAGCTTTGATAAAGCGCGCGATGCCTTCCGCCAGTTCGTAGAGAACATCCCGTTCTATGGCTTTGCGGTATTATGTATCGATCACCCTGAGGTGCAAAAACTTATCGGCCAGATTTCTGACCGCCGCATAATCACTTACGGCCTGAACCCGCAGGCAGATGTGAAAGCAACCAACATCCGCACAGATGCGAACGGTTCAACCTATGATGCGGTTATTGGTGAAACTGTAATTAAAGACATTCACGTGCCGATGCCGGGCAACCATAATATTTTAAACTCTCTTGCAGTTGTTACAGTTGGCCGCGAACTTAAAATTCCCGATGCAGTTATCAAAAAAGCATTCGCAGGTTTTGTTGGCGTGAAACGCCGCTTTACCAAAACTGGCGAGACTCAGGGCGTAACTATTATTGATGATTACGGCCACCACCCTACCGAGATTATGGCAACACTTCAGGCAGCGCGTAGCGTTACTAAAGGCAATGTAGTTGCCGTTGTTCAGCCCCACCGTTTCACACGTGTTCGTGACCTGTTCGATGAATTCTGCAAATGCTTCAATGACGCAGACAAAGTTATAGTGGCTGATATTTACACTGCAGGCGAAGAGCCGATAGAAGGCATAGACAAAGAACATTTAGTTGAAGGCATCAAAAGCCACGGCCATAAAAATGTAGTTGTCCTGCCATCTGAAAATGACCTGCCGCAATTGGTGAAGGAAAGCACAAAAGCAGGCGATATTGTTATTTGCCTTGGCGCAGGCAGCATAACTTACTGGGCGGCAAAACTGCCTGAACAGCTGGAAAAACTAAACGGTAAAGTTGCGTGAAACTTCCTGAGATCCGTGGGCGTTATACTCAAAAAGCTGACTTAAGCAAAACCAACTGGTTCAGGGTTGGCGGTACGGCAGAAGTACTTTTCAAACCCGCAGACCTAGCAGACTTACAGCATTTCCTAAAACATAAAGGTAATATCGCTGTTACTATTCTTGGCGTTGGCTCAAATATAATTGTGCGCGACGGCGGCATTGAAGGCGTGGTGCTTAAATTCGGCCGTGAATTTGCAGGCATGGAAATCAATAACGGCTTAATTGAAGTCGGCGCTGCATGTTTAGACGGCAACGTGGCATTGTTCGCAGCTGAAAATGAAATTGCAGGGCTGGAATTTTTAAGCGGCATTCCCGGCAGCATCGGCGGCGCAATTGCCATGAACGGCGGCGCTTACGGCACCGAAACAAAAGATATATTAGTAAAGGCAGAAGCAGTTGACCTAAACGGCAACCTGCACATCTTCACTAACGAAGAACTGAAATTCACTTACCGCAAATGCGGCGCATTGCTGGAACTCCCCCTTATATTCACTAAGGCATGGCTGAAAGGAAAAGCAGGCAAACGTGATGATATCCTTGCGCGCATCCACCACATAAAAACCGAACGTGAAGAAAGCCAGCCAGTTCGTAGCCGCACCGGCGGCAGCACTTACAAAAACCCAGAAGGCCATAAAGCATGGCAGCTTATTGATGCAGCCGGCCTGCGGGGTTTTAGCATAGGCGGGGCGCAAGTTTCGGAAAAACACTGCAACTTCTTTATAAATACCGGCAATGCCACCGCCGCCGACCTTGAAAACCTAATAAAACACGTACAAAACAAAGTGTTAGATAATTCAGGTATTAAACTTGAGCCCGAGATAAAGATCATCGGCAAAGCCTGAATATGACCAAATTGGTTACATTCTCTGACCAAATTGGTTGTAATATGCAGCCAAATTGGTTACATATCCCCCGCTATGACAAAAGAACTTACCGGCTCAGAGATCGTTATCAAAACCCTGTTAGATGCAGGCGTTGATACTATATTCGGCTATCCGGGCGGCGCGGTACTGCCCCTTTACGATGCCCTTTTCAAACAAAACCGCCTGCGTCACATCCTTGTCCGCCACGAACAGGGCGCTATCCACGCGGCTGAAGGCTATGCACGCTCAACCGGTAAAATCGGTGCAGTTCTTGTAACTTCAGGCCCCGGCGCAACTAACACTGTAACCGGCCTTATGGACGCTTACATGGACAGCATTCCCGTTATTTGCCTTACCGGCCAGGTTGCCACGCACATGATTGGCTATGATGCCTTTCAGGAAGCTGATACTGTTGGCATTACCCGCCCGTGCACAAAGCACAACTATCTTGTAAAAGACATTACAAAACTTGCAGGCGTAATGCATGAAGCAATCCATATTGCCCGCACCGGCCGCCCCGGCCCTGTAGTGGTTGACCTGCCAAAAGATATCCTGAATGCACTTACCCCTTACAAAGAAACCAAGTTTGAAGCGCGCAAATCTTACAAGATACCTACAAAAGGTGATGCTAAAACAGTTGCAGAAGCAACTAAACTTCTTTCCAAGGCAAAACGCCCTGTTATTTATGCAGGCGGCGGTATAATCAACTCCGGCCCTGAAGCTGCGAAAGCACTTAAAAAACTGGTTAAGCTAACCGGCTTCCCTATTACGCACACGCTAATGGGCCTTGGCGCTTACCCTGCGACCGAGCCTGAATTCATTGGCCTTCTTGGCATGCACGGCACGCTGGAAGCAAATATGGCAATGCATGATTGCGATGTTATGCTTAACCTTGGCGCACGTTTTGATGACCGCGTTACAGGCAAGCTGGATAAATTCAGCCCCGGCTCAACCAAGATCCACGTGGATATTGATAAATCATCCATCAACAAAGCAGTTAAGGTTGACCTTGGCATAGTTGGTGACGCAGGCATAGTTATCAAACAGATAATTGATGAATGGGAAAAGAAAAAATACAAAAAACCCGATACTAAAAAATGGTGGAAACAAATTGAAGAATGGCGCAGCAAAAAGTCTTACCGCTTCAATCAGGGCCCTAAGATCATCAAGCCTCAATACGCACTTCAGCGTCTTGATATTGCTGCAGCCAAAACTAAGAAAGATTTCTATGTGACCACAGACGTAGGCCAGCACCAGATGTGGGCGGCGCAGCACATAAAATATAACAAACCAAACCGCTGGATGACTTCAGGCGGACTTGGCACAATGGGCTACGGCATGCCGGCAGCACTTGGCGTTCAGGTTGCAAACCCTAAAGGCATGGTTGTTTGCGTAACTGGTGAAGCATCTATCATGATGAACATTCAGGAGCTTTCAACTATCAAGCAATACCGCCTGCCAGTTAAGGTCATGATACTTAACAACCACTATATGGGCATGGTACGCCAGTGGCAGCAAATGTTCCACGGCAACCGCCATTCGGAAAGTTATATGGAGGCACTACCTGATTTCGTGGCACTTGCAGAAAGCTTTGGCATTAAAGGCATCCAGATAAAAACAGTAAAAGACCTTGATAAAGGCCTGAAGGAAATGCTGGAGCATGACGGCCCTGTGGTTTGCGATGTTATAGTTGATGACAAAGAGAACGTTTACCCGATGATACCTGCAGGCGCAGGTCATAATGAACTTCTTCTTTCCCCCGAAGATGATGCTCCGGACGTTGATGAAGAAGAGGCACGCAACGCGGTATAGGTAAACAGGATGGAAACATTATACAGATTATTGTTTTCCATCGGCGGCCAAATAAATAGATTACAATTTATTGGCGGGCATATTTGCCTGTGGATAGGTATTGGAATGATGGAAGCCGCAGCTTCCTTCCTTGCTTCCATGCATGTAAAAAGTCCGATGCTGCCGTTTTATAATTTAAGTATTCCTGTATACTGGTACCTTGCGGCAGCTATATATTTATGGACCTGGTTCACCCTGCATGTAAAAAGATACTGCAACATGGGTATGCATGCCGGCCTGGCCGTTAGCTTGTTCATAGCATCGCTGATCTGCCTGCTGATATTAATAGTTTTCCCAGAAATATTACTTGAGCCGGAATTTGGCAAACCAAACCCACTCATTGATTATTATGATAATATTATAAATATAGCCCTGATTATTTGCGCTTTATTCTATTATGTAATTCCCGCTTTCTGGCCACCCCAAAAGAACAGATATTATATCTGATGCAATTGGTACAAAATAACGCTATATAAGCGCAATGAGCTTTGATTCACTTTCAGACTTCCTGAAATTCCTTGAAAAGCGCGGAGAGCTAAAACGCGTATCTGAACCTGTTTCCGAGAATCTGGAAATGACTGAACTTAGCCACCGCGTACTTACAAATAGCGGCCCTGCTCTTTTATTTGATAACCCTAAAATGCCTGTGCTTACCAACTTATTCGGCACACCGCAACGCGTTGCACTGGGTCTTGGTTTGCATGATGTTAGTGAAATTCGTGAGCTTGGCAAAAAACTGGCATTCCTGAAACAACCTGAACCGCCTGAAAGCTTTAAAGAAGCATGGGAAATGCGTGGCCTGCTAAAAACCGCAATGAACATGCGCACCAAAGAAGTTAAAAAAGCACCTTGTCAGGAAGTTGTTTTAACAGGTGATGATATCGATCTTTCAAAACTACCTATCCAAACCTGCTGGCCGGGCGAACCTGCCCCTCTTATCACATGGCCGTTAGTTGTTACTAAGGGTGATAAATATAATATAGGCATCTACCGCATGCAGGTACTTAACAAGAACCAGACACTAATGCGCTGGCTGAAACATCGCGGTGGCGCACTTCACCATCAGGCTGCAAAAACCGCACCATTCCCTGTTGCGGTTGTACTCGGTTCTGACCCCGCGACCACACTTGCGGCAGTTTGCCCTATACCTGATACAATGTCTGAATTTGACTTTGCAGGATTACTTCGCGGCGCACGCACAGAACTTGTTAAGTGCAAAACAATTGATCTTGAAGTACCTGCAAATGCGGAAATTATTCTGGAAGGCCATGTAAGCCTTACAGATTATCGCGGTGAAGGCCCTTACGGTGACCACACAGGTTATTATAACAGCATTGAGGACTTTCCCGTTTTCACCATCAGCGCAATAACAATGCGTGAAAAACCAATCTATCACACCACTTACACCGGACGCCCGCCTGATGAATGCAGCGTGTTAGGTGAGTCTTTGAACGAACTTTTTATACCGTTGCTACAACAACAGTTTCCCGAGATACAGGATTTCTATCTGCCGCCCGAAGGCTGTAGCTACCGCATTGCTGTTGTTTCAATACGCAAACAATATGCAGGCCACGCAAAGCGTATAATGTTTGGAATATGGTCTTTCCTTCGCCAGTTCATGTACACAAAAACAATTATTGTGGTTGATGATGATATAAATGTGCGCGATTGGAAGGATGTGATGTGGGCAATTTCCACCCGTATGGATCCTGTACGCGATACAACTTTGGTTGAAAATACACCGATAGATTACCTGGATTTTGCCTCACCTCACAGCGGCCTTGGCGGCAAAATGGGATTGGACGCAACCAATAAAATTGGCGCGGAAACATCCCGCGAATGGGGTAAACTCATCAAAATGGATGAGGAAGTCATTAAAAAGATTGATGAAATTTATTTGCGAGTCATTAGCAAATAATTTTACCCGTAACCTATTGCATAGTTAGGCATTTAGGACTATAACGCCCCAAGAATTGATACTAAGAATAAACGGAGTTTTTATGCCATATGTTGTGAATGATAGCTGCATCAAATGCAAATACACAGATTGCGTTGCTGTTTGCCCTGTTGATTGCTTT
>CAYVII010000052.1:0-9004 GCA_964451475.1 uncultured Rickettsiales bacterium | reverse complement strand
CGGAAGATCTGCCGCGTATTGAAAAGCGTATGATTGAGATAATTGAAGAGAATAACCCAGTTCAACGCGAGATATGGGATAAATCTGAAGTTATAAAATATTTCGGCAATATAGGTAACCGCTTCAAGCCTGAAATTCTTGAACGTGTAGCTGACGATAAAATTTCGGTTTACCGTCAGACACTCAAGAATGGTGAAAGTTTTATTGATATGTGCGTTGGTCCGCACGTGACATCAACTGGCAAAATTTCAAAATCATTCAAGCTTACCAAGCTTGCGGGTGCTTACTGGCGCGGTGACAGCAATAATGAAATGCTGCAGCGTATTTACGGTGTTTCTTTTGCGAATGATAAAGAGCTGAAAGAATATCTGCACCGTATTGAAGAGGCAGAAAAGCGCGATCACCGCAAACTTGGAGCGCAGCTTAACCTTTTCCATATTCAGGAAGAGGCAACAGGGCAGGTGTTCTGGCATCCTAAAGGCTGGACGCTTTACCGTACGCTGGAAAATTTCATCCGCAATAAAATTGCTCGTAACGGCTATGTGGAAGTTAAAACCCCAATGCTGGTTGACAGGGTGCTTTGGGAAAAATCAGGCCACTGGGATAAATACCAGGAGAATATGTTCATAGCCGAATCTGAAGAGCGCCTGCTTGCAGTAAAGCCAATGAACTGTCCTTGCCATGTGCAGATATTCAAGAAAGGTATTACCTCTTACCGTGAGCTGCCAATACGTATGGCAGAGTTTGGCGCATGCCACCGTAACGAGCCATCCGGCGCTTTGCATGGCATTATGCGCGTGCGCGGCTTTGTGCAGGATGATGCGCACATTTTCTGTATGGAAGAGCAGATAAATTCTGAAGTGACTGAGTTTTGTAACCTGCTTAAAGAGTGCTACAAAGAACTTGGTTTTGAAAATATTGAAGTGAAGTTCTCAACGCGCCCTGAAAAGCGCGCAGGTTCTGATGAGGTTTGGGATAAGGCAGAGGCTGCACTTGCCGATGCATGTAAAGCGGCGGGCCTTGAATATACGCTAAATCCTGGCGAGGGTGCGTTCTATGGTCCTAAGCTTGAGTTCACGATCAAAGACAGTCTGGGTCGTGGCTGGCAGTGCGGTACAATTCAGGTGGATTTCGTGTTACCTGAGCGTCTTGATGCAAACTACATTGGTGCAGACGGTAATAAGCACCGCCCTGTAATGCTTCACCGCGCTATACTTGGTTCGCTGGAGCGTTTTATTGGCATACTGGTTGAAAACTATGCGGGTTATTTCCCGTTATGGTTATCACCGGTTCAGGTAGCGATAGTTACTATTACGCCTGAAGCAAATGAATATGCAAAAGAGGTGGCCGGCATCATGGAACAGGCAGGCCTTAGGGTTGAGCTTGACCTGCGCGACGAGAATATTTCGCAGAAAGTGAAGGAACATTCAGAAGCACGCACTCCGATAATTGCCGCTGTAGGTATGAAAGAGGTTGAAGGCAGAAAGCTTGCTATCCGCCGTCTTGGCAGCCATAAGCAGGAATTTGCGATGCTGGATGATGCACTTGCATCTATTAAAGCAGAAGCGAAAATAGCCTAGTATTATTTGCTCTTTGCGGGAGTTTCCGGCGGGCTTTGCTGAACATCATGCGGTATCAGCGCTTTCTATCTTTTGCCAACGGCGTTTTTTTTCAGGGCTTAAATTAGTGAGCATGATCTTTTCTGACTCAATTGCGCTATACCTGCTGGCCATTACAAATTCGGCATCTTTATATTTACCGGCCATTTACTTATTTTACATGAGAATTTTAAGCTTTCGTGAAATATGGCAGGATTTTAACATACGGTAGTAAATAGTGTTTTGATATTTTTTATGTTAATTCAAATGCATATAAGGCAGGGCTGCCAAGGCCGAAGCCTGTATTTTACCGTTTTAAAAAACGCTTTGCAATTAAGGCGCTATTAACATATTAATCTTACACTTAACAAAAAACGGAGCTTACTATTAATAATAATCCTAGATTCGGCGAAAAGAAGGGCGATGATATTGCCCGCGTTAACTTCCAGATTAAAGCGCGTGAAGTACGCGTGATTGACCCGCAGGGCGAAATGCTTGGCGTTATGCAAGTGCGTGATGCGATCAACCGTGCCAAAGACTACGGCCTTGACCTTGTTGAAGTTTCACCGAATGCGAATCCTCCGGTTTGTAAAATCCAGGATTTTGGTAAGTATAAATACGAACAGCAAAAGAAAAAAGCTGAAGCTAAAAAGAAGCAGAAAGTTGTTGAGCTTAAAGAGATCAAACTGCGTCCGAATATTGATAAACATGACCTTGAAATCAAACTTAAGCATGTGCAGGAATTCCTGTCTGAAGGCAATAAAGTAAAATTCACCCTTCGTTTCCGTGGCCGTGAAATGGCGCACCTAGAGCTTGGTAACCAGCTTATGGAAAAAGTAAAAACATTCCTTGGTGATGCTGCGAAAGTTGAATTCCATCCGAAGATGGAAGGCCGCCAGATGATAATGATTGTGATTCCTAACAAGTAAGCCGCTTTACATCACTACATAATGGAATTGCCTAGTACCATAGAAGTTGGTATTGGTGAGTTATGGAATCAGCGATATCGATAAATAATCTGTGCAAGACATATACGCCTAAAAAAGGGCCGGAGAAGGTTGCGCTTAAAAATATCAATCTTGAAATTCCCAAAGGCAGTTTTTTTGGCTTGCTTGGTCCTAACGGCGCAGGTAAATCTACCATCATCAACATACTTGCGGGGCTGGTAAATAAAACCGCAGGGAAGGTTAAGGTTGAAGGACATGATCTTGATAAAGACCCTGTAAAAGTAAAAAAATCACTGGGTATTGTTCCGCAAGAGCTGATACTTGACCCGTTCTTTACAGTACGTGAAGCGCTGGAGTTCCATGCAGGATATTACGGAGTGCCTAAAAAAGAGCGCCGTACCGATGAAATTATAAAAGCGCTGCATCTTTCTGATAAATCTGCTACGAATTCCCGCCGCCTTTCGGGCGGTATGCGCCGCCGTTTGCTTATTGGAAAAGCGCTAGTGCATAATCCGCCTGTCCTGATTCTGGATGAACCCACAGCAGGTGTTGATATTGAGTTGCGTCAGCAGCTGTGGAGTTATGTGCGTGAGTTGAATGCGCGTGGTACAACAATTGTTCTGACAACGCATTACCTTGAAGAGGCCGATGAACTTTGCGACCGTATTGCCATAATTAATCATGGTGAGATAGTGGCTGCCGATACTAAGCAAAAGCTACTACAGCATATTCAGAACCGTACTGTGGTAATTACGCTTTTTGAAATTCCGCAGGCATTGCCAATGAGCCTGCTGCGCTATAACTGCCGCATGCTGGAAGGAAATAAAATGGAAATTAAATATAACCCCGATGAGACGGGGATTGTGCGTATTATGGAAGAGGTGAAGTCTGCCGGCCTTAATATTACCGATATCCAGACCAATGAGACTAAACTGGAAGAGATATTTTTACAATTAACAAGAGCAGCTTAAGTATAAATATTGAGCCTATAAATTAATCAGCTATAATGGCCATATGATCATAACCTGCGAAAAGTGCGAAACAAAATTTAGTTTTGACGAATCACGTCTTGGCATTGGCGGCAGGAAAGTGCGCTGCGCGAACTGCAAGCATGTTTGGCATGTAAGCCCACCAGAGCTTGAGCTGGCGGAAAAAAAGCCTGAACCGGCAGCACCTGCGGATAAAGTTCAGCCTAAAATAAAATCAGATAAAAACGAAGCGACTGCTAAAAAAGCCGAAATAGCGGAAGAGTCAGACAACCCGAAGCGTGTATCACTGAGCCTGCTTAAAGTGGCGGCTTCTGTGCTTGTGGTGCTTAACTTCGTGGTATTTGTCTATTTCAATAAAGGTATAATTGGCCAGACGGCTTTTTATGATACTGTGGGTAATTATGATACCAAGGCAATGGAAATTGTTAGTACTAATGTTACACCTGTTGCTTCAGAAAAAGGAACTAACTTGCAGATTGCGTGGGCAGTAAAGAATACATCAGCCAGAACACTTAAAATGCCTGTGGTGCGCTTCAGGCTTTATGATGCAGGCCTTGAGCAAATTGGCGAGATCCGTAATGAGCGTGAGAACGTTAAAGTTGCTGCAGGACAAGAGCAAAAGTTCAAGGATAGCCTTGTACATGCAAACAAGAAAGCGCGCTATTTCACTGTTGAAATAGGTAACCCTACTGAATTAGCTACAAGATGACCGACCTGAAATTATCATTTGAATTCTTCCCGCCAAAAACTGAGGAAGCAGAGGAAAAACTCTGGACCGTAATTAAAGAACTTGAAGTGCTGCGCCCTTCATTTGTTTCTGTTACCTACGGGGCAGGCGGTTCAACGCGTGAACGCACGCATAATATTGTTAAGCGTATTGCGGATAAAACCACGTTAAAGCCTGCATCCCACTTAACTTGCGTGAATGCCACGAAAGAAGAGATAAACAAGATCGCGAAAAATTACTGGGATAACGGAATAAAGCATATTGTTGCGCTGCGCGGTGATATGCCAGGTTTTGTTGGTGATTATGTTCCGTATCCGGGCGGATATGAATATGCGGGTGACCTTGTTGCCGGCCTTAAGGGAATCGCGGATTTTGAAATTTCGGTTGCCGCTTACCCTGAAACGCACCCGACGGCAAAAAGCGCAGAAGATGACCTGAAGCATTTGAAGGAAAAGCTGGATGCAGGCGCTGACCGTGCAATAACGCAGTTCTTTTTTGAGGCTGATGATTATTTCCGCTTTATGGAGCGCACTGCAAAGGCGGGTATTGATAAGCCAATCGTTCCGGGTGTTCTTGCAATATCAAACTTCGCACAGGCTGTGCGTTTTGCCGGTATGTGCAATACGAAAATACCTAAATGGCTTTCTGATAAATTTGACGGCCTTGATGAAAAACCTGAAGAGCGCAACAAGGTATCAATTGAAGTCGCAACCAAG
Organism: uncultured Rickettsiales bacterium; assembly: GCA_964451475.1. GTDB lineage: Bacteria > Pseudomonadota > Alphaproteobacteria > Rickettsiales > 21-14-0-20-44-7 > CAYVII01. The sequence goes on along the minus strand of CAYVII010000052.1, from coordinate 4,027 downwards.
ATATGTGAAGAACTTATTAATGGCGGGGTGGAGCAACTGCATTTCTATACGCTTAACCGCGCAGACCTTACTCAGGCAGTAGTTGCAAATTTAAAGTAGTTTAAGCGGCAAGGACGCTGGCCATTCTTTTGCAAACCGGCGGTGTATTTGGTTTTACATGTGCAGCCCAGCCATGGTGTATTATAGCAGCATGTATAATTTCCTGACCTTCAGGCGGGATTTGATAAACTGTATGTTGGCGTGAGCTTGCGGTTACTTCTTGTTTGCGCTCTACAGGTTTTTTATTGATTGCTTCATGTAATAAATCAAACACGTATTCAACCAGCTGCTCAGCACTTACAGTGCGGCCGGCACGCGGTATATTTATATCGCTAACGTTTAGCTCAAAGGTGTTATAAGAACCATTTGCTATGCGGCCATAGCCAGTAGCTAATGAATAGTTGTTGATTTTATTGAACACCGGTGAAAGGTCTTCATTGCATATCATCCTTACCGTGAAGCCATTATAAATAGATGGCACATGAAGTGCTGAAAGCCGGTAGCGTATAGATTGCATATATTAAACCTGCATATTCCTTGTAGCGGCAGGCAGCGTAACTGTAAGACCCTCAAGACTATCATTTATCATGATCTGGCAGCCAAGGCGGCTGGTTTGGGTAAGGCCAAAGGCAAGATCAAGCATATCTTCTTCATCTTCTGTAGCTTCAGGAAGTTTATTGAAGAATGCCGGATCAACAATCACGTGACAGGTTGAGCAGGCAAGGCTGCCTTCGCATGCGCCTTCAAGGCTAATATCGTTCTGGTGCGCAACTTCCAGCAGGGAAATTCCGTTAGGGGCATCTACGGTTTTAACTGAACCGTCTTTCTGTATAAAATTAATCTTTGTCATAATGTGAACTCTTGGGGCGCTTTATAGCAGCAACTGCCAATTTATCAACCCTTTCGTTCATTTCATGGCCGTCATGGCCGCGTACCCAGTGCCAGTTTACCGTGTGTTTAGCGTTTGCAGCATCCAGCTTTTCCCATAAATCCTTGTTTTTTACGTCTTTCCAGTTCTTTTTCTTCCAGCCGTGGATCCATTTGGTAATGCCGTCCTTTACGTAAGTGCTGTCAGTGTAAAGCTCTACCGTGCACTTGCTTTTAAGGGCTTCAAGGGCGGAGATTGCGGCTGTAAGCTCCATGCGGTTATTGGTGGTATCTTTGGCATGGCCTGAGATTTCCTTTTCCTTATCACCGTAAATAAGGATGGCTGCCCAGCCGCCGGGGCCGGGGTTGCCGCTACAGGCGCCGTCAGTATATATCTCCACTTTTTTCATTGCTGCAGTTTGTTCTTATGCTCTTTAGGGAAGTTACAGGCCACGAGTGTGCCTTTATCAACTTCTGACTCAATGTTAATGCGGCCGCCATGCAGCTCAACAAGGTTCTTGGCAACTGAAAGCCCAAGGCCGGCACCGCCTTTGCTGCGAGTGCGATGGAATTTCTGGAATACCATTGGCAGGTCTTCTGCCGGAATGCCGCGTCCGGTATCCTCAACCCAGATCAGAACATCGTTATTGCCGTTGTTGCGTGCTCCAAGAGTTATTGTGCCGCCTTCAGGAGTGAATTTGATGGCGTTGTTAAGAAGATTGTAAATAACCTGTTTGATGCGTTTTTCATCGCCGTTCATTTTACCGATATTTGGCGGGCAGTTGAACTGCATGTTAAGGCCATGGTCAGAAATGCGTTCTTTAGTAAGTGCTATTACGCTGGCCAGCATAGCGTGGATATCGAATCTGTCATAGCTCAGCTTCATGTATCCTGCTTCAATGGATGAGATATCAAGAATATCATTTATCAGCGTTTCAAGCTGGCGTGATGCATTATATATATCTTCCAGGTAGTTCTTTTGCGGCTTATTAAGTTCACCGAATATCTGCTGCCTTAGGATTTCCGCAAAGCCTATGATTGATGTTAATGGTGAGCGAAGTTCATATGAAATATTTTGCAGGAATTCTGTTTTAAGACGGTCAACATCTTCAAGTGCCTCAGTGCGTTCACGAAGTGAGCGTTCAACCAATGTTGCCGCGGTAATATCATTAAAAGTTGAGAGCAGCTCACCATCGGGCAGGGGAATAAGCTGTATGGAATAAACTTTGCCGTTAGTGAATTCCAGCGTTTGGGAAATGCTTTCACGGTTATGCATTGCCGCGGTAATTTGCCTTTTGAACTGATCCCATGTGCCTTCATATAAATAAAGGTCTTTGGTTTTTTCCAGTATGTCGGCAAAGAAAGGCTCAGATTCCAGGTATTTTTCATCAAGACCAAGCATTTTTGCGTAAAGGGCATTGGAAAGAGTAAGTTTGCCGCTTTCGCCAAACACTGCAACGCCTTCGTGTAAATTGGCAAGAGTATGTTTTTGTACCGCGATCAATGTGTTGTAGCTTGCCTCTAATGCAAGCCTGTCTGTCATATCTTCGTAAACGAATTGCAGGCCGCCAAGTGCGTGCGGGATGATGATAACGCGGAGCGAGCGCGCATCTGGCAGGAAGTAGAATTCCTCGCGCGTTTCCAGCATTTTATTGAACAGGGCAAGGTTTTCCTGTTTGAAACTGCGGAAATCGGCCTGTTCGGGCAGGCGGCGTTTTTCACGTAGTACTTCAAGCACCTCGCCATATGTGGGTGAAGTGCCAAGCCAGCTTTCCTCGAGCTTCCACAAATTCACGAATGCGTTATTGAAGAATTTCAGCTTCTGGTCGGGGCCGTAAATCGCAATTGCAGATGCCGATGTTTCCAGCAGTTGTTGTTGTACGCCCTGATAGCGTTTTAGCTCTTCTTCCGATTTTGCAAGTTCATCGACATTACGCGCATAGCCTATGGTGCCGTTCTCAAAAGGCATTTCGCACACTTCATATTCTGTGCGTTCGCCTTTCGTGACTATTTTCACGCGGCGCTTCATTACTTTTTGTTCCCTGCTTACATTCTCGGCAAGTTTTTTAACTTCTTTGCTAAGTTCCGGGATGTTGTCTGTATTAGCTGCTACTTCTGCAAGCTTAAGGTAGTTATCATTACAAAAAACAATATCAAGCTGGTTATCACGCTGCCAGATTGGTAGGTTAACCGCATCCAGTATTTTGGCTAAACGGTTGAAATTCTTTTCAAGTTCTTTGATGCGGCCTAATTTAAGCATAGCAGAATTTTATACCATAAAAGCGGGTAGGGGAATGTGATTTAGATTTTATGATTTAAGACCGGTGAATTTTGGTGCGTGCTGTGTGTTTTATTTCTTGTTCTAGTTTTTGTTCTAGTGTATGATAAGTTCTTAAATGGCCCTGAACATAACTGAAAAACTTTCTGTTCTGGCTGATGCCGCAAAATATGATGCTTCCTGTTCCAGCTCCGGTTCTAAAGCCAAGCGCGGAGGAAAGAACTTGCCCAAAGGTTTGGGGAGTACTGAAGGCATGGGCATTTGCCACTCATACACGCCCGACGGGCGCTGTATTTCCCTGCTTAAAATTTTAATGACCAATTATTGCATCTTTGACTGCAAATACTGCATCAACCGCATTTCATCAGATGTTAAACGCGCGCGTTTTACTAACGATGAGATTGTTGAGCTGACCATAAGCTTTTACCGTCGCAATTATATTGAAGGTTTGTTTTTAAGTTCGGGCATTATCAAAGACTCTGATTATACTATGGAGCAGCTTGTTCTGGTGGCAAAAACATTGCGCGAGGTGCATAATTTCCGTGGTTATATTCATTTAAAAACTATTCCCGGTGCTTCCGATGAGCTTTTGCATCAGGCAGGACTATATGCTGACCGCCTGAGTGTAAATATTGAATTGCCAACAGAGCTGGACCTAAAAAATCTTGCGCCGGAAAAAGACCGAAAAGGTCTTGAGCAGAATATGCATGAGGTAAAAACCAAGGCTCTGGAGATAATAGAGGATAAGAAAAAGGGAATGAAGGTACCTGTATTTGTGCCGGCAGGTCAATCTACCCAAATGATAATTGGGGCGACACCAACTGCCGATAATGAGATACTTGG
>CAYVII010000051.1:0-9188 GCA_964451475.1 uncultured Rickettsiales bacterium | reverse complement strand
CTGGTTGCCAAATTTTTGCGCGGCTTCACGCACAAATTCAGGGTTTGAAACAGCAACCTCTTTTAATTTCTCTTCGGCATTATCAAAATTACCCGTGCTGTTTTCACGCTTACACGCAACAATCAGCTGGTCCATCATATATGAGAGCAGGTTCAAACCCTTGTCATGCAAACTATCAAAAGTTTCGCGGTTTTCGTAATCTACACTTCTTAAGCTATCACGCAGTTCTGTTACCCAATAGATCAGCGCCTGGCTATACGTACTGTACCCCTCAAAATCAGTAATGACAGGTATGTATGTTTCAGGGTCCGTTTTCACTTTCGGCGCACTCATGCTTGTCTCAACTTCTTTGTACCTTTCGGCAGGCAAAAGCTTTACCAATAGCCTATTGGCTTGCGTAATTATTTTTTCTACGTAAGTTACAAACTTCGGTTCTTTAGAATCGTCTTGCCAAACCATAGTTTTATATTATACAGAAACTTACACCAAGATTTTATTAATTTATGCTAAAAACCCGCATAATCCCCTGCCTTGACGTAAAAGACGGCCGTGTCGTGAAAGGCATCAACTTCCTTGAACTACGCGACGCCGGCGACCCTGTCGAACAGGCAAAATCCTATGAAAAACAAGGGGCTGACGAGCTTACATTTTTAGATATCACTGCTACCTCAGATAACAGGGGCATTATTTACGATATAATCTCGGCAGTAGCAGGTGAATGTTTTATGCCGTTAACGGTTGGCGGCGGGGTAAGAACACTTGATGATATCAGGAAGCTTCTGCTTGCAGGAGCAGATAAAGTTTCAATCAATTCGGCTGCTGTTTCAAACCCTGAATTTGTGCGTGAAGCCGCGCAAAAATTTGGCAACCAGTGCATAGTTGTGGCAATAGATACTAAATGGAATGAAAAAGGTGAAGCCGAAATATTCACGCACGGCGGCCGCAAAAGCACCGGGATAAGCACAATTGAACACGCAAAAAAAATGGCTGAATACGGGGCGGGCGAAATCTTGCTGACAAGCATGGACCGCGACGGCACAAAAAGCGGATTTGATCTAAAAATAACAAAACAAATTTGCGACCTTGTAAAAATCCCCGTCATTGCATCAGGCGGCGTTGGCAAGCCTGAACATTTCGTGGAAGGGGCAAAAGCTGGAGCCACAGGGCTTCTTGCCGCTTCAATCTTCCACTTTGGTGAATGCACCATAGGTGAAGTTAAACAGCATTTGAAAGAAAACGGCATAGGAGTAAGATCATAACATGTACAAACTTCTTCATAACGTTCCGGCAGAAACCGCGCACGATCTTGCGATATTCGCGCTGGCAAACGGCCTTGCGCCAAAATCTTCGGTCAAAGATGACCCGCGCTTAGCACGTGAGGTGTTCGGCCTGAAATTCCCTAACCCCATCGGCATGGCCGCAGGCTTTGATAAGAATGCGCGCGCAATTGACGGCCTGCTTGATTTAGGTTTTGGCTTCGTGGAAGTTGGCACGGTTACTCCGCGCCCGCAAAAAGGTAACCCTAAACCGCGCCTTTTCCGCCTTTCGGAAGACAATGCGATCATCAACCGCCTTGGCTTTAATAATAAAGGCATTGAAGAATTCATTGAGAATTTTAAAAAACATAAAAAGAACGGCATAGTCGGCATCAATATCGGCGCAAATAAAGACAGCAAAGATATGATAGAAGATTATATGGTGCTGATAGAACAGGCATCTGAACTTGCCGATTACATAACAATCAACGTATCATCGCCGAATACTCCGGGCTTGCGTGACCTGCAAAAAAAAGAAGCAATGATGGAATTGCTTTCACGCATCAAAAAAATCCATGAAGCGCAAAAACGCCGCCCGCCGCTGGTAGTAAAAATCGCCCCTGACCTGAACGATGAAGAAATTACCGCCATCGCTGAAACCGCGCTGGAAATTGGCATTGACGGATTAATTGCAACCAACACAACAATTGCAAGGCCTGAAACCCTGCAAAGCGCAAACAAGAATGAAACAGGCGGCCTTAGCGGCAGACCTTTAACTGCAAGATCAACCGAAGTTATCCGCAAATTAAAACACGCAAGCCACGGCAAACTGCCGATAATTGCAGTTGGCGGAATTTTCAATGCAGATGACGTGAAAGAAAAACTGAACGCAGGCGCAAGCTTGGTGCAAATATATACAGGCCTTATCTATGAAGGCCCGGGCATTGTGGATAAAATAAAGAAAGAGCTTATTGCTAAGCTTTAAAAGCCGCCTCAGTTTGTATCTGCTTTAGCTTCACCCTTGCAGCGATTATTATATCGTCCAAATACGGGCGCAGCTCGGGGTTAACATAAAGCAGGTCATCTTTTATATTTCCTGCGGAAGGCTTGGCTATAATTTTTTTAACGGCAGAAACTAAGCGCTCACCCGCATTGGTAAAATGCATTCCCTGTGGCGTCTGGTAAACAAAACTTTCTGAAAGAGGCTTTCCTAAAACACCTGCCATTATATGTCCAAGCGCATTTGACTCCACCCATGATATCCCCCGGTCCTTAGCCAGATCTTTACGGCTTATATCATGCTCGCCCGCTTCTTCCCTGCGTATAATTGCAGTTTTACCCGCCGCCTCGGCAAGCCTTGAGCTGGTTGGCATTTTCTTTTTTAAATTTTCACGCGTGTTGGCAGTAGCGCCCGCTTCTTTAAATTCCCTTATCTGCAGCATCTCTTCGGCAAATCTTCGGGAAAGCACCAAATATTCGTGCCCGTCTTTTTCAAAATACCTGATATCGTTTTTAAATCTTGCCGCGACATCGGCAGGAATAACCACTCTTTTATTATGGATCACAGCCTCAATTTTCATGGAAACAAAATCTTCCGCGCGCCTTTGCGCCTCTTCTAAACCTACTCCCATTTTTCTGGCCATATAGGTTGGAGTAAAAAAAGCCGGAACCCTTGCACCTTGCGGCAACGGCCCTCTCTCCAGATTTTGCAGGATCTCTTTTATTACTTCCATGGCTGATTCATCTTAGCCAAAATTACTTAATCAGGCTTTAAGCAACATTAAATCAATAGCTTACCAGACTAAAGGACCGGCTACTCTTGCAGCCTGTATGGCAGTTCTTGAATCGGCAATTATACTTTCAAGATCAGTGGTTTTAAGGTTAGGCAATAAAGCGCTAAGGGACTGTTTGATAGCTCCCTCTTTTTGCGGCTCATTGATAGCCTGCATTACAGAAGTAGCCAGCAGCACACCGTCTTTAGAAAAATGTATGACCTTCTCTACCCTGTAAACATAATCTCCTGCCGCAACCTTGCCCAGTTTTTCAAATATAGCTTTTGCCACCTGTTCAGATTCCGGCCATGTGATCCGATGATAATCATAAAGAACACCGCGCGTTTTACTACCCGTGGTTGGCTCTTCTTTATTTAGCAGCAATTTCTCCAGTTCAACTTTAGGAGCTGAACTCTTAGGGTCACCTTTAGCTTCTTTTTTAACAGGAGGTTTCGTAGGTTTTGCAGTTGCAGGTTTTGTAGGAGTAACTACCGGTACTGCCGGAGCAGCCACCTTCGGCTGAACAATTTCAATCTGGTCAGTTGCATGGTTTTCATTCCACGCCTTAACAATATCACCTATCCAGTTATCAGATACTAAAAGAGCTCCGGTAGCATCTTTTCTGATATAGCCACCAAGTATATCTCCCCAGGTTTCCTGGCTCTGAACATTGGCAATAGCCGCGTTTGCAAATTCCTGCATTGCAGCCAGTAGCTTTCCAAACTCTATCTTACTATTTAAAGACGCAGCCATTACGCTGGAAAAGCCGGCATTACCGGCAGCACCAACTTTAAGGAAAGGCTTCATTAGATCAAAACTTACATTCGCCATAATGCGGCGAATATTAAACTTTCTTTACTAAAAAGGCAAGTTATTTAAAGAATATCAAAATTTCCGCCAATTGCGGTAAGGTTGGTGGTAACTACCTTTTCATCACAGAACCTAAGCAAATAATGCGGCCCGCCTGCTTTAAAGCCCGTTCCGCTAAGGCCAACGCCGCCAAACGGCTGGCTTTCAACAACAGCCCCAATCATGGAACGGTTGATGTAAATATTGCCCGACCTTATGCGCTCCGCCAGATATTGCGCGCGGCGCATGATGCGCGTATGCACACCAAAAGTAAGCCCGTAACCTGTTGAATTGATTTCTTCTATCACCGCATCAATATTTTTAAAACGGATGATATGCAGCACAGGGCCGAATATTTCTTTCTCAAGCTGAGTTATTGACCGCAGCTCAATTATTGCAGGCAGTTCCCTTACATTAAACCTGGCAATATGCGCCATGATATTTGCCTCGGCCTCATAATCTATTATGCCGCGCATATCGGCCGAAAGATTTGCGCTCTGCTCTAAACTTGCCGCCGAACCTTTTATCAGTTCAATGAACTTATCGGCAATTTCATCCTGCACATATAAAACGCGCAGCGCACTGCAACGCTGGCCGCTGCTGCCGAATGCAGAAGTTATTACATCATCAACCGCCTGCTCAAGCAGCGCGGTAGAGTCAACTATCATGCCGTTCTGCCCACCCGTTTCTGCAATGAACGGGATTATTGCATCGTTATTTTGCAGCGATGCCTGAATTCTTTTTGCAGTATCAGTCCCGCCTGTAAAACATATGCCTGCAATATCTTTGCTTGATGTAAGCGTTTTGCCCACCAGTTCACCGCTGCCGAATATTAAATGCAGCACATCTTTAGGAACACCTGCGCGGTGAAGGATATCTACGGCAATCTCAGCGATCGTTGGAGTTTGCTCTGCAGGTTTTGCAATAACGCTATTGCCAGTAACCAGCGCGGCAACCACCTGCCCCGTAAATATTGCCAGCGGGAAGTTCCACGGGCTGATGCACACGAACACGCCGCGCCCGCCCATAGAATAGATATTTTCCTCTCCCGTAATGCCAGCCTGCCTGCGCGGCTGCATTTGCGTACGCGCCTGAACGCTGTAATAACGGCAAAAATCCACAGCCTCACGCACTTCACCGATTGCATCGGCAATTGTTTTCTTGCCTTCCATCATAATGGCCTTGAACAGCAAAAAGCGGTTCTTTTCCATAAGGTCGGCAGTGCGCTCAATAATATCGGCGCGTTCATTCACGCCTTTTTCATTCCATGCAATCTGCGCCGCTTTAGCGCGTTTGATGGCTTCATTACATTCATCGGCGCTTGCATCTGCATACTGGCCAAGCGTAAGCTCGGTAGTGGCAAGGCCTGTTTTTATTTTCTCAACTTCGTACAAATTACCAAGCTCAAAACCTTTGCTGTTTTTACGGTTGGGGAATATTTCAGGCGGCTGCGCAATTTTTGCATGAATGCTTTCGGCAAATGGTGAACGTAATATTTCTGCGTCATTGCCAAGCGCAAGCTGGTTCACAAAACTGCTGTTAGCGCCATTTTCAAGCAAACGGCGAATTAAATATGAAAGCAACTCATCATGGCTGCCCACAGGCGCGTAAATACGCACAGGCGCACGCAGCTTACCTTGCAGGGCATCATAAACTTCATCACCCATACCGAATAATTTCTGGAATTCGTAATTCTTGCCGCCGCCGATATCATCAATTGCCAAAATAGTTAGCAGGTTATGCGTGCCGAATTGCGGGTAGAATTTATCATTATTATCCAGCAAAAATTTTGCGCAGGCTAAATATGAAAGGTCACTATGGTTCTTGGCAGTATAAAGCGGAAAGCCCGCAAGGCCAAGCTCCTGCGCGCGTTTCACTTCCGCATCCCAGTAAGCGCCCTTAACAAGACGCACCGGTATTTGCACATTACCAAGAGTCGCAAGGAACTTCAGTACTTCCAGCGCGCGTTTATTATATGCCTGCACCGCAAGGCCGAATTTTTCGTAGTGGAACTCTTCGTAAAGCTTCGAGAAAATGATAAGTGAAAGATCAAGCCTGCGTACTTCCTCAGCATCAATAGTAATTTTTATGCCGCGCTCTTTTGCACGGTAAATAAGCTGGCGCAGTATTGGCAGCAATTCTTTTTCCAGCTGCTCCAGCTTCAAAAGTTCATAACGCGGATGCAGCGCCGATATCTTGATTGAAACACTATCATCGGCCTCTGCCGTTTCAATAGCATGCATGTATGATTTGAAGTAATTATCAGCCTGCTCATATGTACGCGCGCCTTCACCCAGCATATCGTATGAAAGCAGGTAGCCGTTCTTTTTCAGTTTTTGCGCGGCACGCACGGCATCTTCAATAGTTTCGGCATGCACATATTCATCACCCAGTTTTGCAAAGGCAGAAACAAATGCCTTATGCACTATCATGTTAGCGCCGGTCTTTGATGCAAGGGTCAACGCCGCCTCAACCGCAGTATTTAAAAACCCGCGTGAAGAAGGCTTCCAGCCCATATGTTTTATTTTGTCATTTATAAGCTCATAGGCCGTTTCTTTATCAGGCACTCTTATAAGGCTTTCGGCAAGGCTCATCAGCGCACGCCCGCTTGCGCTTTTCATAGGGTAGCTTGCCAGCATCTTTTGCGTAAAGCTTTGCGGCTTGCCTTTTATGGCTTTTAAAAATTCAGCCGCACGCGCACGCACAATATCATCACGCTTTTTTATCTCAATAAGGTAAGTGCTAAGGCCACGCAGCGCATCTTCTTCTGCGATATAAGCTTTTTTAGCAAGTTCGGCGATTTTAGATACTACATCTTCCACGCTGACATGATAGGCGCGAAAGTGTTAAAAATTTATTATGAAAATGCCTAGATAAAGCTCTTAAGCGCTAATTCATAGCCCTTAACGCCAAAGCCACAGATAATACCGCTCGCATGCGGGGAAACCATTGACTTATGGCGGAATTCCTCACGCTTGAAGATGTTGGAGATATGCACTTCTATTACGGGGATATCAAGCAGGCTAAGCGCATCAAATATAGCAACTGAAGTATGCGTGTAACCGCCCGCGTTAAGTACAAGCCCGTCATAGCGCTCACGCGCTTGCTGTATGTAGGTTACTATCTCGCCTTCATAGTTTGACTGGTAAAAAGTAAGGTCAATGCCAAGGCTTTCTGCCAAAGCAGTGCAGCGCTCCTCAACATCGGCAATAGTATCAGTGCCATATATTTCAGGCTCACGCGTGCCTAGCATGTTAAGGTTTGGGCCATTTATGATAAGTATTTTCTTAGACATTGCGGTAATTCTTTGTTAAAACTGCTTCATGATTATCACAATTAACGGTGAAAAGAAAGAATTTACAGAAAACCTTACGTTTTCTGCCCTACTTTCCGGCCTTGGCGTGGATGCCCGCAAGGTGGCGGTGGAACGCAACCTTAACATTGTACCCCGCACAACCTTTGACCAAACCCCGGTAAATGACGGCGATAATATTGAGATAATCAATTTTATAGGCGGCGGCTAGTCTTTAGACCGTAAACCCTAAACCCATCAGCATTTTCATACGCGCCTCACGGCTTGCAAACTCAGCCTGCTCAGTGATGCCTATCTTTTGCAAAAGCTCTGACTGCCTTACCACCACATTCATTCGTGAATATTGCGTATCATTGCTCAAATTTATGCTTACAGCCGCCTCACCCGCCTGCATATCATAATATTGCGGCGTAACAGCTAAATTTACATTACCAAGCGTAAAGCCAAGCTGCAGGCAAAACTTGCGTATTTTCTCAACCGGCGGCAAACCAAATGATATATTCAGCGGCACGGCAATAAAGAACCTTATAACCTCCTGCCCCATTTTGCCTTCAGCATGAACAGCCTCAACAAAACAATCTTCAGGCCTGTTATGTTTACCGTTCTCACCCAGTGGCGCTTCATTATAAGCCCTGCCTACATTTGGGTAAGGGTAGCCTTGCGCCAGCCTTTCCTGCACTTTCATGGCAATTGCGCGGCGACCCGCCAGCTCAACATCCTGTATCTGCTCCGGCGTTGGCGCAGATTGCAATAATTGCGCGGCGCTAAACCCCTCTGCCCTTGGCCTTGGCGGAGTGGCAGGGAACAATGCAGCCCAGCCTAGCCCTTTACGAACATCCTTATTACCACCCATAGCTATTTCCTGAAGAATACCCATATGTATTAAATTATTTTAAGCTATATATAGCCATTCTTCAGCTGTTTTCACCAAGAATCTTTGAAAAAGGCCAAAATCTGCCATTTACAAAGGGTTTTCGATGCCCTATTTTGCCAAAATCATGAATGACCCACTTATTATTGACGGCAAAACCTATAATTCCCGACTGCTTATAGGCACGGGCAAATATAAAACCTACCAGCAAAACGCAGATGCACTTGTGGCATCCGGCGCTGAAATAATAACCGTGGCTGTCCGCCGCGTGAACCTTGCAGCCAGCAATGAACCAATGCTGCAAGATGCCATTGACCCTAAAAAATATACTTACCTGCCAAACACCGCAGGCTGCTTTACGGCGCAAGATGCGCTACGTACCCTTCGTCTAGCGCGTGAGCTTGGCGGCTGGGAACTAGTAAAGCTGGAAGTATTATCTGACCAGAAAACACTTTACCCCGATATGGTTGAAACACTGGAAGCACTGAAAGTTTTAGTGGCCGAAGGCTTCAAGGTAATGGTTTACTGTACTGATGACCCGATAATGTGCCGCCGTCTGGAAGATGCAGGCGCAGTAGCTATCATGCCGCTTGGCGCACCTATCGGCAGCGGCCTTGGAATTCAAAACCCGCTTAACATCCGCCTTATTGCACAGCAAAGTAAAGTGCCTGTACTGGTTGATGCAGGCGTTGGCACTGCATCTGACGCTGCGATTGCAATGGAACTTGGCTGCGACGGCGTACTAATGAACACCGCAATTGCCGAAGCGCGTGACCCAATAGCAATGGCCAACGCAATGAAGCACGCGGTAATTGCCGGAAGAACGGCTTTTCTTGCAGGACGCATGGAAAAAAGGCAATATGGTAATGCATCAAGTCCAACATACGGAGTGATTGGCAGTAGTGGTAGTAAGTCTTGATAGAAGCTTTAGCCCTGAAGAACTACAGGAAGCAGAGGAAATAGCCGCTTCCGTAAAACATTATATTGAGCATAGCGGAGCACGGATTGTTGATAATTGCTACGCAATAGACGGTAAAAACACGCGTGATAAAGACGACGCTATATTTATTGATGCCTCTAAGCGCGATACAGTAACAGTTTCTGTGTATATAAGTGACATTGCCTCT
>CAYVII010000050.1:0-9242 GCA_964451475.1 uncultured Rickettsiales bacterium | reverse complement strand
AGGTACTGAAACCCACATGGCTGTGGATGATAAAATAAACCAGGGCTACACGCTTGAAGCTATGCGTGAAGGTTATGGCGCGGCATCGGGAGTCAGGGGAGCGGTGGCAGAAAGCGGAGCCAGGTTGGACCACCCTGAAACTGGAGATAAATCACGCACTCCGGAGCGTAAATCTAATCATATTGATGAAGAAAATGCAGGTCTTGCAGATAGTTAGCAAAAATTAAGAAGTGTTGTTTTTAGGCTGAATATATGGTAGAATGTTAAGTCTAATCAACAGGATATATTGATGAGATACACAGTCACCGCCTTGTTCCTATCTGCAATTATTTCAACTTCAGCATCTGCACAGGATATTTACCCCGGAGTTGCCGGCCAGCCTGAGAATATTCAGCAGCAATGGAAGGGAATGAGCCCAGCTCAGCAGGCGGAAATAAAATCTGACGTAAGAGAGCAATGGAAGGGCAGCAGTGCAGCGCAAAAAGAACTGATGCAGGAGCAGGCTTTAGAGCAATGGCGCAATATGACGCCTGAACAAAGGGCAGATGTTGAAAAGCAGGCAAGAGCAATAATTGCAGCTATGAGTCCAGAGGAAAGAGCGGCCCTTGAAGAGCAGGCAAAGGCACTGTCGTCTGAAAAAGTTGACCAATACAAGCAGACTTTCTAGCTTAAAATTTATCCGGACTTTTTATCCGACCATATTTTGTTCAACGCGGTTCTCGTAATCGTGAACCCAATCGCGTTCTTCATCGGTCAGCATGCCGTGGTTGATAAGCGTGTTATCAAGCGGTGCAAGCGTTAGTGTTTCAAAACCCAGATAGCCGTTTTCTTTTTCAACAACCAAAACTAGATTTTCAATACGGATACCGAACTCGCCGGTTTTGTAATAGCCCGGTTCATTAGAAATTATCATGCCCGGTTGCAGAGCCACGTGGCTTGGGCGTTTAGATATTCCCTGCGGGCCTTCATGCACGCTTAGGTAATGGCCAACGCCATGGCCTGTGCCGTGGTCATAATCTTTACCGTCTTTCCACAGGAACTGGCGGGCTAAAGGATCAAGCTGGCTGCCTGTTGTACCGCGCGGGAACTTTGCGGTGGCAAGTGCGATATGGCCTTTAAGCACAAGAGTGTAGGCGCGTTTCATTTCCGGCGAAGGGTCACCAATCGCAATTGTGCGTGTAACATCGGTGGTGCCGAATTCGTATTGCGCGCCGCTGTCTACCAGATATAAACTTCCTGCCTCAAATCTGGCAGGTTGCGGGTTTTTAGTATGGTCGTAATGCACAATTGCGCCGTTAGCGCCGAAGCCTGAAATTGTATTGAAGCTTGGCATTACATATTCAGGGTTTTCTTTGCGGAATTCTTCAAGACGTATCGCTGCCCAGTTCTCGTCTATCTCTTTTTGTTTTTTTACCCAGCGCAGGAATTTTGTTAGCGCGCGGCCGTCTATTGCGTGCGCAGCGCGAATGCCTGCAAGCTCGGTTGGGTTCTTGCATGCTTTAGGGATAAGGCACGGGTCTTCACCTTCTATCACCTCTGCATTATTTTCGTATAATGCCTGCGATATCGCCAGTGGGGTGCGGGAAGGGTCTAAAAGTATTTTGCCTTTAAGCTCAAGTATTTGGTGAGGTTCTTTAAGCTTAATATCTTTGCCGAAGAAATTCAGGATCTCAAAGGTCGCTTTCTTGCGGCTGATGTACAGATCAAGCTTGCCGTTTTTATGAAGTACGCCGTAAGCTAAGCAGATCGGCGTGTATTTAATATCATTGCCGCGAATGTTAAGCAGCCAGTTAAGGCTATCGGGCGCGGTGATAAGCGCCATATCTGCTCCATGCAGGCGCTGGGCAACGCGCAGGCGTTTGCTTTCCGAATCTTCGCCCGCATATTCAATTTTATGAGGCTTGGCGGGAGTGGTGGGCGCTGCGGGTTTTGTTGGCCAGATTATATCAACAAGGTTGCCGTTAAGCGGTTTTGCTTCATAGCGGCGTGCCTCACGCGTTGTCATCAGCCAAGGATCATAAGCAGCATCAAGCTGGTTCTCATATATCCAATCTTCGGGGCGCTTTTCGCTGATGTTAAAAATATCGAATAGTTTTGTATCTACCTGGTTAGCCGCCTGCAAAGTATACCGGCCGTCAGTAAAGAATGCGGCTTTGGTAATGCCAATGACGGCTGTACCGGCTGAGCCTGTAAAACCTGTTAAATATTCAAGACGTTTGGCGCTATCTGGCAAATACTCGTTCCCGAATTCATCATTATTGGGAACTATGTAAGCCTTAAGGCCTCGCTTTTTCATTTCTATGCGCAGGGCATCAATCGAAGACTTCATGCTGGTATACTCCCCATAGCTTCGATTTATCTACCCAACCTTTAATATCTTGCAGGCCGTTTTCAATTTGCATAAGGCAGGTGGTTGGGCCGCATTCTTTTATGCGTACCTGCGAATTTTTTTCCAGCTTGGCAGTTGCGTTGCCGCCGTTCGGTGATTCATATGAATACATTTCTTCTTTCACAATTGCATGGCGGTTGCCTGTAAGCATAGCCTTATGCACCCAGTTATGTTCGCCTTCAATATCCACTATCTCGCGCCATAACTTGAACTCGGAAACTATTTCAACCGGAAGACCGGCGCGTTTGTAAATTGCTTTGATAGGGTAGTTGTCACCCGGGCCGCTGCGTGCGTTTATGTTGTTAGATTTAAGGGCGGCAAAACGCGGAATCGGCAGGCCGGTATTCTCACCGATATTTGTTTTATCTTCAGATTGTGCGGGAACAGAAAGGGCAATAAGCAAAAATGCTGCAGCAAAACTAGTTAGCAGCTTTAGGTTTTTCTTTTGTCTTGTCTGTCTTTTTAGTGTCATTTTTCTTTACGTCTTTAGGGTCTTTGGAGTCTGGCTTATCTTTCTTTTTATCGGTAGGAGCTTCTTTTTTCTCCTCATCTTCACACCCTAACAGTATGACATCATATAGCGGATGTTCAAGTGCAGAAATAGCCGGTGAAGATGAAAACATCCAGCCATGGAAGATTTCTTTGGTAGGTTGTGACGAGAAGGTTTCAGAAATAAGCAGCAAAGCGCTGGATTCTTTCTTGTCAGATTCAGGCATGCGGAAGCATTTTTCCAGCTTGATATTAAGTGCGCCAAGTTTTGCGGTATCGCCTTTTTTAATTGTAAGCTCTTTGTTGCGGGTATAGACCTTGTTAAGTACTTTTACGCTGCCCTTGGTTTTCTCGGCCCATTTAGGCTGCACTTGCTCAATAGGAGCGCCCGGAAGTTCATCGGTTTTTTCCTCGCCCTCTTTAAGCTGTTCTTCAGCGCTGCCTGTAACTTCAAGGTCAGAATCAGCGGCAGCTTCAGGGTTTTGTTTCAGATCAGGCGCAACATAATCGGGCTGTGGTTCAGTAGGTTCTGTCGGGCTTGGTTCATTAGTGGCGTTGTAGGTAGGGCGTCTTCTTTCCTGTGCCTGCGGGTCTACATAGTAAGGCCTGTTAACCTGTTGCGGGGCGGCCTGCGGGTTCATTGGCGGAGCCATATCCTGATGCGGGTTGTAAAAATTACCTGCCGGGCGCTGCTGTGGCGGTTGCTGTTGCGGGTAAGTACGCTCAACCTCCTGCTGCCATATTGGCTTTTCTGCCTGTTCGGCAATTTGTTCGGCTTTGGCGGCAAAAGATGTTAGTGCTACCAGTGCAAGCAGTACAAGACATGTTAATGTTGCGCCGTGCTTCATGTTACTGCTTCTCTTGGGCTCCGGTATCTGCAGGTTTTACTTCAGCCGCTTTATCTTCTGAAAGTTTTGCAGGTTCCGATGCAGGGGCGGCTTCACCTTCCAGTTCTGCAGGCGGAACATCTGTGCCTTCTTCAGCTTTTTCATCGGCACTGCCGAATGCGAATTTGCCAAGCAGCTGCTCAAGATTAATAGAGCTTTGAGTATATTCAATGCGGCCACCGTTTTTCAGGATTTCCTCATCGGCGCCGGGAACAATATTCACGAATTTGCCGCCAAGCAGGCCGTCAGACGAAATTTCTGCCGTACTGTCTGCCGGAAGTTTAACGTTGTTTTCAATATCTAAAGTTATTTCCGCGCGGAATGTTTCGGGGTTCAGTTTCATATCTTCAACTGTGCCAACCTTGATGCCGCCTATTTTAACATCCGTGCCGCGCGTTACGCCGTCAACCCTGTCAAAAGCCGCAATTATGTTGTAGCCGTCCTCACTTCTGATGCCGCTGTTTGTATAGGCAGTGGCAACAAAGAATAATGCCACGCAGATAACAACCGCGCCCATAATAGTTTCCATCAGATTTCTTTTCATAAATATCCGCTCTTTAGATTTAGTCTTTTAAGATTGAGGGGAATTTAAATTGTTTTGCGGATAATTTCAACCAAATCGCCAAACAGTAATGGTTTAGGATAATTTTATTCCATCTCAAGGCCACCGTTGACGGAAATTGTCTCACCTGTAATGAAGCCGCTATTCTTGCGGCAAAGGAATTCAACAACATCTGCAACTTCTTCGGGCTTACCAAGGCGTCCTACCGGAACTTTGGCTATTATGGTTGCCAGAACTTTCTCATCAACCGCCTGAACCATTTCAGTGTCAATATACCCCGGCGCGACCGCATTTACGGTAATGCCTTTATTTGCATTCTCACGCGCAAGCGCTTTGGTAAAACCAAGTACGCCCGCTTTTGCGCCTGAATAATTTGTCTGGCCTATCTGGCCAAGCTGCGCATTTACGGATGATATATTAACTATGCGCCCAAAATTCTTTTCACGCATTTGCGGAATAACGGCGTGGCACATATTGAAGCATGAAGTAAGGTTGGTTGCTATAACCTGCTGCCACTGGTCAAATGTCATGCGGTGAAGTGTAGCGTCACGCGTAATGCCTGCGTTATTGATAAGCACTTCAACATTGCCGCCGAATTCTTTTTCTACAGCCTGAACACCGAGGTGGCATTCATCAAAGTCGGCAACATCCCATTTGAAAGTTTTTATTCCGGTCTCTTTTTCAAATTCTTGTGCGGCTTCCTCATTACGTGCATAGTTGGCAGCTACTTTGTATCCGGCATTTTTAAGTGAAATGCTTATTGCGTGCCCGATGCCTCTTGTTCCACCTGTAACTATTGCGATAGCCATTTTTCACCTCATGAGAATTACGTGCATTTTTTACTGTAGTTTTTGCTTGGGGTCAACCCTTATAATTCAGGCGCAGAGCCATTTATGCTGTGTTAGCAATATTTAGGAAACATCCGTGCGGATTTTAATTTTAGTTATTGGAAGGATTCGCCTTGAAAGCGGCTATCGCCTCATTAAGTTCGTTACGGAAGCGAACCGGTTCATCAATGAATTTTACAGGTGCCATAGCCTGACCTGTACCGTGTACGGCAACAGTGCCGCAGCATGTAATGCGTTCAATTATGCTCTGGTCAATGGTTACAGATTCGATGCGGTTAAGCGGTATCTCCATAGTTTCGCGTGCGATGAAGCCGAACTTTGCAACCATACGTTTGCTTGTGATGCCGATCTCCGTAAAGAACTGGTGGGTAAAGGCTTCAGAAAAACGCATAAGCGCAATAAGGCCTACAAAGATACTAAATAGCGGTATGGCAGGGGAGCTGAAGGAAAGCTCAAAGCGGCCAATAACATAAATTGCTATTGCCACAGAAAGCCATGCAAGCGCATTAAGATAAACGAACCATGATACTTCTGCCTTATACAGAATTTCCTCGTCCGATATCAGGTTGTCCTCAATGAAGCTCATTCTTATCTTTCTACCGTTATCTTTCTACTGTCAGGGCTATGCCCATGCCGCCGCCGATGCAAAGAGTGGCAAGGCCTTTTTTGGCGTTTTGCTTTTTCATTTCGTGCAGAAGAGTTACCAGCACGCGTGTGCCTGAAGCGCCAATAGGGTGGCCAAGTGCAATTGCGCCGCCGTTCACGTTGATCTTTTTAGTATCCCACTTCAGTTCTTTATTCACGGCTATGCTCTGTGCTGCAAATGCTTCGTTGGCTTCAATAAGATCCAGCTCATCAATTTTCCAGCCGGCTTTTGCCAGTGCTTTTTGCGTGGCGTAAACAGGGCCAATGCCCATTACGCTTGGGTCAACACCTGCATGTGCCCATGAGCGGATAGTTGCCAGAACCTCAAGACCGCGTTTTTTTGCTTCGTCCTTTGACATTAACAGAACTGCTGCCGCGCCGTCATTGATGCCCGATGCATTTCCTGCTGTTACGGTACCTTCCTTGTCAAAGGCAGGGCGAAGTTTTGAAAGGGTCTCCGCCGTTGTACCTGCTCGCGGGAATTCGTCAGTATCTATAGTTATCTCTTCTTTTTTACCCGCGATCTTTATAGGGATTATTTCATCCTTGAACTTGCCTGACTTGATCGCCGCTTCGGCTTTTTGCTGGCTCGATGCTGCGAATTCATCCTGTTCCTGACGGGAGATGGAATATTTTTTCGCAAGGTTCTCAGCCGTAACGCCCATGTGGTAGTTATTGAAAATATCCCAAAGGCCGTCCTGTATCATGGTATCAATCATTGGTGAGTTGCCCATTTTTACGCCATTACGCAAATGCATTGCGTGTGGGGCAAGGCTCATGCTTTCCTGACCGCCTGCGATAACGATGTTTGAATCGCCCTGTGCAATGGCCTGAAAGCCAAGTGCAACTGCCCTAAGGCCTGAGCCGCACACCTGAGAAACTCCCCATGCCGGAGTGGTATTTGGAATACCTGCACCGATTGATGCCTGACGCGGAGGATTTTGCCCTTGTGCCGCATTTAGTACCTGACCTAAGATCACCTCAGAGATATCATCACCTTTAACACCTGTGCGCGCCAGTGTTTCTTTAATTACCGCTTCGCCCAGTTTATGTGCGGGAAGGGATGAAAGCCCGCCGCTGAAATTGCCGATTGCCGTGCGTAGTGCCGATACTATTACTATCTCTGTCATTGCTTCTTGCCGTTGGTTTATGAAACAGCATATTTGACCCTAGAGGGGAAACTGTCAACTGAAACTAAAAAACCCCTCCGGTTTGACGGGAGGGGTTTTGAATTATTTATTTGTGGTTTGTCAGGATATCTTAGAAATCCTGCTGAACACGGAAGTAGAAGCTGTCATCATCCACATCTGTGTAACCGTCTGTGTCAGAAAGAGGGTGAGCCCAGTCTACACGAACAGAAGTTTCACCCACTGAAAGGAAGTTGGCACCGAATTTCGCGCCAAGACCCGCAGAATAAAGTGTGTCTTCAACTGTCTGGTTTGCAAGTTCATTATCAACCCAGCCGATATCGAACCAAGGGCCAAGTTCTATGTACATAGCTTCCGCAAGGTCAAACTTGTGTACGTATTCAGCCGTAGCCGAAACGCCGCGTTCGCCTGTTTCCTGTGCAGGCTGGAAGCCGCGAACTGAACCGTAGCCGCCAATAGTGAACAGGTCAGATGAAAGAAGGATATCATCAGCTAACTGACCGCGTGCGAAGAATTTCAGGAAGTCATTGTTAGTTACGTTGTGGCGTACGAAGAATGTAGGCTCAAGTATCCATGCTTCAGGGTCACCCTGAACACGTGTACGGCGAGCTTCGCCTTTTTTGCTTGCGCCAAGGAAATCCATACCCTTAGAAAGCCTTGCGCTAGCTAACCATAGAGTATCTGCTCGCAGGCCAAGGTAAGAACCTTCTATGAACAGTTTACGAAGTTTGTCATAGTCATTGGTTGAGCCGTTAAGGAGCGATTTGTGGTTACGAACCTGAAGACCGCTGCGAAGGTTAACTTTATTAGCGTTGTCATTTATCAGGTTACCCGAGATAGCTACCTGCCCGATATGGCTTTCACCTTCTACGCCAAGGAATGCAAGACGGTCACCGATCTCGTTCTCTGAATAGTTATATTCAGCCTCAGCGTAAGTGTTCCAGAAGCCCGTAGGTATTTTGATACCACCGCCTGCACCCCAAAGATTTTCTTCAGATACGCGGCCGTCGAAATCAAGTTTTTCGCCAAGGCCTAAAGCGTTTGATTTTTCAAGGTGGATATCAGCGCCGATCTCACCTGTCAGTTTTGCGCCGTAGTTATCTACGCCAATATAATTCTCATCTTCACCAAGTTGATCCTGAACGTTCAGGATGATGTCCGTAGTGATAGGCTCAAGACCCGGTTTAAGGGTGATTGAGCTGTTGATGTTCTTGATCTCATTAAGGTCATTCACAACTTCTGTTGCCTGTCTTTCGTCAAATACCTTACCTGCAAGATCATGGCCGAATGCTTCAGGCACGTAATGTGCAATCGCGTTGCTTTCAACAATAACGCGACCAACTTTACCTTCGTAAATGTTCACGATAAGGTTTGGAGTGCCAAGGCCGTTAGCCGGAGTTGCAACTTTAACAAGGATATTGCCCTTATCTGCATATGCTTTTGTTACGTCAAACTTAAGGCGTTCAATATCATTGCCTGTAATAGGGCGGTCAAGGTAGCGGTCACCTATTGCGTTAAGCTCTTCCGAGGTAAGAACGGTTGAACCGTTGAAAGTGATTGAGTTTAGCGGAGGAAGCTGGCCATAGCCGCTTGCGTTGCCGTCTGTGCCGATCTGGCCGGGAGTGCCCTGAACATTGGCAGGTTCGCCAAGGTTGGTTGGAAGTTCAGGCATCCTCATCTGTCTGTCAATTACGCCCGGCTGGCCCGCAAAATAAAAATAACAACCTGCCCACCGCAGCTGCAAAGCCTTGTGCAGAGGTTGCCGAAATTACCGCGAAGGTAAATAAGCCAACTAACTTTTTCATCAAGATATCTCCCAAAAATACTGTATTTACTGGGGCGATATATTGCACAATCCGTGGCGGATTTCAAAGGAAAAAACCCTTTGTAATAAAAATTTAGCTAATCAAATTATCATGCGGACCTTTTTTACTCATCAGCTCTTTCCAGGGTTCCAGCGGGAAGGCAGGGCCGGAGGCAAATTCAAGGCCGCCTTTAAAGCCTGTAATTTCCTGAGTTATATGAAAAATATCGGTTATTTCGGTCTTTGTCGCGCTATCC
Source organism: uncultured Rickettsiales bacterium (assembly GCA_964451475.1). Lineage (GTDB taxonomy): Bacteria > Pseudomonadota > Alphaproteobacteria > Rickettsiales > 21-14-0-20-44-7 > CAYVII01. The sequence continues at coordinate 213 of CAYVII010000050.1, read as the reverse complement.
AGCGCTTCGTGGGTGCGGATAATAAGATCGAATGATTTCTTAGGGATCAGGCGCCTTACAAGCCCGTCAAACTGCATTTCCCCGTACCGGCTGGTTTCCAGCTCCACAATAAAGCGCGTGCCAAAGCCATCGGCCGAAGCCGCCGAATCATCTTTAAATTTTTTTAACATGCAGGCGTGCCTGATTAAGTTCCTTGCCGTCAAAAACCGGAAA
>CAYVII010000049.1:0-9322 GCA_964451475.1 uncultured Rickettsiales bacterium | reverse complement strand
TATAATATTGAAAGTCTTACGGTGGCCGAGATCAGCCAGGAGCAGAATCTTTCCCGCATCACAATAGTTACCACGGGTTCTGACATGATAATCGAGCAGATAAAATCTTTGCTTGAGCGTGTTATCCCTGTTCATAAAGTTATAGACCTTACCGTTGATGGCGCTCATGTTGAGCGCGAGCTTGCTCTTCTTAAAGTTGTTGCCGAAGGGAAGGATAGGGTGGAAGTTCTAAAAAGCGCCGATGAATTCCGCGCGCGCGTGGTTGACTCTACTAAAAACTCATACGTATTTGAAGTTACCGGTACTCCGCAGGAGATAGATACTCTTATCAACCTGCTAAAACCGCTTGGCCTTATTGAGGTTTGCCGTACAGGTTCAACTGCCATCAGCCGCGGCGCAGCCGGGCTGGAGATATAATATTTAGCCGTATTTTTTTAGGGCAATAGCCATTGCCATATCTTCTTTTTGTGCGTCCGGTTCTCCGGTTCCAAACATTATCATGTCACCGTAATCGGAATATGAAACATAAGCTTTTTGTCCTATCTCGCTTTGAAGTTTATCAAGCTTTTCTTTGTCACTTACTAAATACGCATAGGTAGGGTCACCAAAAATATTGCGGCTGGTCAGCCTTAAAAAAACCATTCCGTTCTGTAGCGCTACTTTGTCCTGAAAGCTAAGATTCATCAGCGCTCCGCAAAATTTCCGTGGGAGCGTTGTAACAATTCCTGAAGTAATTTGGTTTTATCAGGTGCTATATGATGTTCAAGGAACTGCGAAGATGCCAACTCATTTAAAGATCCATCATGTTGCCACTCCTGTGACATATGAAGCAATGAAAATATTTTGCCGCCAACAGCGCGGGAAAGTCTTTCCACTTTATCGGCGTTTTCAGGCGCTATTAAAATCCTTACCTTAGCAGGCTTACTTTCCGTGGCCTCTATTCTTCTTACATCTACCCCAAAGTTATCACGTATATCCTGCAAAACAGTTTCGTAATAAGTGCGGTTCATTGGCGCAAAGTCGGCAGGCTCATTAAATTCCATTACAATACGTGGTTGTACCGTGCCGTTAACTTCTTCATTGAGGTATTTAAGCTGGGCATCGCTAAACTTATGCACCGGCTGAACATGCTCAAATTCTTTGGCATCAATTATCTCAACTGTAGCATGAGGAACTGTTTTTAATGCTTCCTCTTCAAATATATCGCCTATCTGGCGCGAGGTTTTTACACCCTCAAGTTTTGTGTCGCCGATTGCATCAACCGCAAGTGCGGCAATTTGTTCTGATGCGTCTTTGGGGCGTGATGCTTTTATGCATATTATGCCGCAATCATCGTAAGATATATTCGGATGCCCTTCTTCCTGATGCATTTCCTTGGTTCGTACATATCGGGTAAGCAGCTCGGCAAAACGCGGATGCTCGGGCGTGTAACCTTTTCTTTCAAGGTCAGATACAATTTTTTCAATGAATTCGGCGTGAGCCTCGGCAGTTTTTTGCATCAGATCTTGTACATACCTGCTTTGTTCAAGCCCGTCAGGGAAATATTTAGGTTCTTCATGCAAGGCGGAATCATAAAGCCCGTCTGTTGAAACTATTATAACTGCGTCTTTCCCGAAGATATCTTCGATCTCGTCATATGAATATGACGTTACGCTATTTTCGTGCGGCTGGTATTCATACTGGCCAATATAATTATATGGAGAGGCAGATATCTTGTCTTCCATATCTTCATCTTTGTAATTTCCTTCTGCGTCTGGTTCTGCGCCTTTCTTTGGCTTTTTAACAATATGAGTCCCAACCTCATCTAAGGTAAGCTGCATTATTTTGCGCTTTCCGTCTTTGTCTTTGCCTATAATTGTTATTACGGCGTCGCCTAAATGCGCTATGTCAATTGACTCGCTTGATTTAACAAGCATCGCCATAGTAGCTGCGCCTTTGCTTTTACCTATTTCATGCCCAAGTCTGGACAAGGTATTCATTATGAATTTGCTGGAAGCTTCAGTATTAAAATTTTCTCCGCCTATGCCTTGGGCGGCAACAACAACATCACCCGAAGGCATTGTTTTAGGCAGGTGAATTTTTCCCGGCTCTTTCGGCGCTTCCGTATGAGCATGCTCATGTTTTTCTTCTATTTCCGTGTGACGGTAACGCGGGCCATGGCTGCGCGCAACCGAAATATCTCCAAAATGCGCCCTTATATCGGGCTTGCACTCCATACCATTTAAGCTGGTATCTGTTTTATTGCTGGAAAATATCCTGACCATTCCCACTTAATATAGCGGTTATGGCTTAATAAGGCTCTAATTATTAACTAAGATTTACTTAATCTTCTTTTTTCTCGTAAGGTATTGCTTCGTTGAAAACGCAAACAATATCAGAGCCATGGCGCAGGGTGAAGCGCGGGGCTACCCTTTCAACCACAATATATTCCGCAACCGTACGGAAGTTGATGATTGCTTCTTTGCCCTGGCTGTCCACAAGGAAGAAAGCAGGTATATCTGCGTTGATATCACGGAACTGGAAGTAAGTGAACTCACCGTCATCAAAGATACGTATCGGTGAAATGCGCTCAGGACCCGATATTTTATATGCCTGGTTATAACGGCCGGGGTTTGCAGATATTTCAGGTGTAGAAACCGCGTTCTTGTTCACGAATGTTACGTCGCTTTCACCGGGGTAGGTAAAGCGCATAACAAATATCATATCCGCATCGCGGATGCCGTTGGAATGTTTGCCCTGAAGTTCAAACTGGTAAACACGTTTGTTGGTAACAACTGTCATGTTTGTCTGTGGGTTTTCTTCAATGGGTTTCAGGAAAATGCGGTTTGCTTCAGGAACAACCTGCCATGCCATAGAGTCACCGATTGAAATGGTGCGGATGCTTTCTTCGGCAGAAAATTCTATAGATGACTGAAAACCGAAATGGCCAACGAATTTGAATACATCGTTAGGGTCGTAGGGAACAATACGAATGCGTGAGTCGGTTGCAATAGGCAGGGATTCCTGTACTGCCAGCGCGTTAGAGGAAAAAGCAACTATGGCTGCAAAGGCTATCAGGGTAATTTTTTTCATTTATTCGTGCCTGAATTTAATTTTGTTACGTAATTTGTTATTACCATCTCTGCTTTACGAGTCAATTGATGAGTTTTCTGATCTACTATAATTTTAGTATAATCAAACTCAAGGTTGGCAATGTAATCAGTTGTTGTGCTTGTGTTGCCGCCAAGATTTTCAATCGCCCTGAAAGTTACGGTCGCTTTTCCTTTAGGTGTTTCGTGGCGGGCAACATTGCCCTTATCGTCATAATACTGCGTCCCGGTGATGATAATATCGCGGCGGCCGCGGTTAGCATAAACAATGTAAGGACTTTTCGGGTTGTCGGGGCTTATGCTTTCAAGGTAAGCCTGTAAAACATCATCGCCTGACATGCGGGATACAAGGTTGAAATCCCTTTCAGATCTTTCTACAATATATTGCTCTCGTGATTTTACATATTCTTTTGCAAAATACCTGATAAGTGCGTGGTCGGGGTCTTCGCCCGGTTCCATGAGGTTTTCAATTCTAATGTGGTCTTCTGGTGTGATAGGGTAGTTTACAACAAAAACTTTTCTTTCATTTACTGGTAGAAAATCAAGAAAGCCGTTTACTGCAAGTATTAAAGCGGTAATAGATATAAGGGCGGCAATAAGTAATTGAGAAAACTGGGTTTGTACAAAAGTATAACGCGTGCAGTACCAGCTCATTGCATCACTGAAATAGCTGCCGTTGTTTAACTTTTCTGTAACTAACCTGCTCTCGTCGTCCATAAAAATGTAATAATTAATTCGCTGAATTTACTACTTATATACCATTCTAAGATAAATGTAATAATGTAAAGAAATTGTAAAATACCGGGTGTAAAATAATCATTATGGTCAAAAAAAGTATCCTGTTCGCTATAATCACCCTTATTGCCACTCCCTCATTAGCGGAAGATGACGGTATTGTCCGAATTCGTTCTGATGGAAAAATGATTGATGCCATGGGCAAAATAATCGCTGTGCCTAATATCGCAGACAAGCGCAACGACGACTATAAAAGATACTACCAGTCACTGGATGCAAAAGGAAAACCGGTTGCAAAGAGCGATTATTATATTATCAACGATCCGCTTAAAGGTATGGTTAAGGTTAGTGTGAATGATAGCTATAATGGTCTTAAAGGTAACGGTCAGCCTGCTGAAAAACAGCAACAGAACGGCATGGTAACAAAATACAGCGGCTCCCAGACTTTAATAAAAGATCCTGATGCGCCAATATACAACAACGTGAATAACAGCATTAACACGGTTTATTAAATGAGAAGGCTGATTGCGCTATTACTGATATTCTCGTTGCTTGCCGTGCAGCCAATGCCTGCTGTTGCAACATCCACGAATACTTTCAGTACGGGCGCATTCTCAAATTACCTGAACACTTCTCAGTATAGTTCGCAGGTAAGCCAGATAACAAATCTGAGCTCGCAATATCAAAATTCGATGCAGCAATATCAGGGCTACATGAACCAGTATGATAGTCTCGTGAATAAATGGAAATCATCGGGCATGAATGCTGCGCAGCAGTCAACTTTCATGGCACAGGGTCAGCAACTGCTTACTCAGGCAGGCAGCAGTTATATGGCGGCAACTAATTATGCCAGCCAGATAAACGGTCTTGTTTCAAGTCTGCAGAGCAACCTTGGAAATACTTTTAATGTAAATAACAGCATATCCCAGCTAACAAACGCTGCGGGTAATATGTCTTCTTTAACAAACCAGCTTGGTTCAATAAACTCACAGCTTGCAAGCCTGCAGTCAATGGCCGGTACAAATGCCGCAATGCTAAGTCAGGTGCAAAGCATGCAAACGCTTGTTAACGGTATGACAAGCCAGCTTGGCGGGCTTCAGTCATCACTTGCAAACGCGGTAACAGGTCTGGCCGGTGGCTTGAACGTTAATTCGTCGCTTAACAGTGTTGTAGGCAAATTCAATAATATTAATGGACTCATGAGCGGCCTGCAATTGCAGGTAAACGGCATAGCGCAGGGTGCGCTTGGCTCACTTGGCAGCAGCGTTAACGTTATTGCGGGTAATCTGACCAGCAGCATAGGTTCGCTTGGCAGCTCACTTAACGGAATGGCAGGGCAGGTTACGGGTGCGGCATCAAGCCTTACGGGTAATCTGGGCAGCCAGCTTGGCAGCAGTCTTAACGCCCTTACAGGCATGAACAGCCAATACGGCAGTTTCGATGGCGGTTCCGGTAACGGCTCGGGCTCAGGTTCGGGAAATGGCATCGCCGCATCTCTTCAGCAACCTGCGCAGCAACAGCGTAACGTGGCAAATGACTTCAAAACATCAAATACAAATTCTCCAAACAGCTCATCTGGCGGCGGCAATAACAATGAGGAGGAAGACTTTATCGGTTTTATACCTGATGAAGATCCGGATGTTTACTGGCTGAAAGAGGAAGAAGGCAACAACTCAAAACCTACCTGTGATGAGATCAGGGGGACATACGGTAACACTCCGGTTACTGTGAACGGCGCATGCGCGAACTCGGCCTACCGTATTGGTTATACAGGCGCCGATATGAGTGAATACTTCATGAAGGCTGTAAAGACTCAAGATGGCAGCCAGTCATATAAAGGTGATAGCGTTGGCTATAAAATATCAGGCAAAAGCGCGAACAGCGCGCCAATGAGCATGGGTCAGTTCTACCCTGGTGCCTATGGCCTGCCGCGCACATTCATAAACAACTGGGGTCAGGCTGCGGGCGAAGATCTGCTTATTAAAAAAACAGACATGAACTCTGCCGTAGCAAGTGACGACGGCTCAACCGGCTTCTTCAAGGAAGAGGAAAAGAAAAAAGTATTTGATAAAAAAACCGGCCAACAGCGTGAATATTTCAGTACGGCATATAAGGATAATGAAGACGCCCTTACATCAGGCGCATGCCAGCTTATAGCAATACATGGTGGAGGTAAGTATAAGGTTAAATCTACAGAGAATGGTACTTACGAAATGACAAATAACGTAAGTACGGCTCAAAGCTCATATTCGGTAGTGCCTGAACGCATAGTGAACGCGCGCCACCCATATGCCCCGCGTGATGCTGAGGACTGGACAGATAAATATCTTATTACTTACGAGAACAGCGACTACTCTACACAAATATGCGGCCATGATGAACTCCTTGATTCCAAGGCATGGGAAAACGGCGGCCAAAGCAGCGTAACCGCAACTGATGATGACGGTGATTCCTACACATATAATGCTTCCAGCTCAAATAGTGATATTGCGGCAGAAGGCGGTGATGTGGGCGGTATGAACGCCGATTACGAATATTATGATAAGCCGATAATAGATAAAGGTGGCAAGATACTTGTAAATAATACACGTTATGGCCAGTTTGAAGGTGTTTACTGGGCGGTGTTCATTGCCTGCTATTACGCAACTTACGGTATGGCGGCAAGTGAGTGTGACCAGCTTGCAAAAAGGGTTGGTTGCCGCACTGTTATATTACCTCCGGTAAAACCTGATAACTACCTGAAGATGTCTTATAATAAACAAGATGCAGGTGATGAGCTACCTTACATATATGACTCAACCGGTGATGATTTCGGTTATCCTGATACAACCGGCTCTAACGCGGGTGCGTGGGCGCAGGGCTATATTGGTCTTGGCACCAGCTGGCACCAGATATTACCTCACGCAAATTTTGGCTATAACATGCCTCCGCTATATCACTGGCCAACTAAAAAAGCAGGTTCGATTCCTCTGATACAGGATACTCCTGATTACCCTGGCAAAAAATCAAAGGAAGGTTGGGCTACTGATAAGTGGGAATACTGGCGCACAACAATTACAGGTGTTAACAGCCGTTTCAAGCCGGATGAATCAAACCCTGAAGAAATAGGTGTGCATAATTTCGGCGCAATGTTCGGTGAATGGAATGAGCTTGTTATGTATCAGGCAAACTGCAACCGCTTCTTTGGTCTGAACTGTATATGTGATTACTTCAAGAACTTCTACAAAGGTAGTGCAATGGGCTATGCAATGAGCCGTGCCAGCGGCCAGATTGCTATCGGTAACGAAGCTCATAACGAATATCTGGATGTGAATACCGAGAATCTGGGCGGTGCCTTCCAGCAGCATATATATAAGAGTAATACCGAAAAGTCCGACGTTGCCACATGGGAGCGTATCCTGAACGTAAAAAAGGGTAAACAGATGTTCCCTGCGCTTATCGGCAAAAAAATGGTAGGTTCTCCGGGCGGTGAGGCTTCAACCAACTGGCCGGGTGAGGGCGGCTTCCGCATGGTGGGTCTTGATAACGCAAAGGTCGGTGACATCATAGTATGGGATAATAACGAGACCATGGCAGGCGGCCATAAACGCCCGCTGCATGCAGCGTTCGTTGAACGTACAATGAATAAGGAAGATGGCAGTAAATGTATTCAGGTCTCAGAATCAAATAACGGTGTCATACGCGATGCTGCAGGTAATACCGAGAACTGGGGCAGGGTAACAACCCGCTGGATGTGTAGTGCCAATGATACCGGTTATACCTTTAATCAGGAGGGGGCTGTAGGGTTAAAAGATTGCGCGAACACGCAAATGTCAACTTGCTGGGAAAAACAGTGGGGACAATGGATAGTTTACCGCTACAAAGATGATACTCAGCGTGTGACCGACCCTAAAACAGGTGAAGTAAAAGACGGCAGCTCATGCCAGACAGATGCTGAAGAATTCAACACTGCCGTGGAAGAAGTGAAGGCAACCCAGTCAGGCGGTATGGATGATCAGGTTCGTGATGATACGGGTAAGGTAGATGAAAATCTTAAAAACCCTAAGATCAAGGAAGCGAAAGACTCGCTTAAAAAGCTAACGGATAAAGGTTGTCCGCCTGACATGAAATATCTGCTGAAAGACCGCAACTTCCGCGCAGGCGGTATCACTACGGGTCAGTACATACCTACTGCTCCGAATGAGCCTGTTTCATTGTTTGACTTTATTTACAACATCAGGCTGGATAGCATATTCCAGCTATGGAGCCTGCTGCCAAAACCGCAGGTGAATATCACTCCGCCGAAAATAACTTTCGAGCATAATAAGCCTGAAGGCAGTTCAAGCAGCAGCAGCGGAGGTACCACGCTGGATACAAATAAACTTTGCGGTGAGCTTGCAACTGAGTATGCCGCCATTGTTAAGAACACCAGCGGCGTAACTTATAAAGACGGTTGCGCGGGCAACCAGCCTGTTGGCGGCAGCACTGCAAGCTGTAACGGTACCGAATTTGGCAGGTACGGGCTAATTTATGCAGCATACAATAATGACAAGCATCAGGTGAATGTGGATGGTCTCTGGAATACAGCTCCGGCACATGCTGCCATTAGCGGTGATATAGTGGCATTTAATAATAAACACGAAAATAAAGTGGGTGAGCCTAATGGCTGCCGCATAACCAACCTGTCATCATGCGCTAAGAAGGGTGATATTGTTCTGGTTCAGGCAGGTAACAATACCAACCGCTTAACCCCTTATAATCGTTTCCTTATTTATGATGGCGGCAGCCAGTTCTATGAAGTTCAGGAGTCCGGCTCTCCGGTTGTAAGGCTTGGTTCATTGCCCGGTGAATATGCCAATTACAGTTATGAAGTACGCCACTTGAGCTGTAACCAGTAATCCTGTATAGTGCCCGCGCAAACCAAACCGGCCTGCTGTTTGTGCTTAGGCCAAAAGGAAATTTTATGATCTGGAAATTGCTAATAGTACTTTTGATTGTTGTTCTTATTCTTGGCCCTGGCCGTATTTCAAAAGTAATGGAAGATCTTGGTAAAGGCGTTAAAGGCTTCAAAGACGGCCTTAACAATGATGGCAACGAGCCTAAGAAGGACGCGTAAGCAAAATGGGGCTTAGCCTTGGCGAAATAATGGTTATCGCCATTGTCGGGCTTATTTTCATTGGCCCGAAAGATATGCCGCGTGTTATGCGTGAGATAGGGCAGTTCATCCGCAAAATAAAAAACATGGGTGATAATTTTATGCAATCTATTGATAATGAGGTTGCATCACCAAAAAAATACATCAAAGATCTTGATGGCAAGCTACAGGAAACCTTCACGCTCGATGACCTTAACATCAAGAAATAACCATGCAGGAAGAGTTCGCCAAAATTTCAATAGTAGATCATCTTGAAGAGCTGCGCCGCAGGCTTATTAAAACCTTCCTGTTCTTCGTTGTGGTTCTGTGCATCGCATATTTTTATGCTGATGATATCTACCAGATACTTGTTGAGCCGCTTGCA
>CAYVII010000048.1:0-9635 GCA_964451475.1 uncultured Rickettsiales bacterium | reverse complement strand
CCAGAATAATTTCGTCAGCGTCTTTGGCAGTAGATGTGAGTTCTTTCAGGCGCTTGGCGTCAGCGTCTGTTTCGTAATGCATTTCAAAGTCTTTATCGGGCTCAACCGAGCCGTTCTTTGAAGGTAGGTCACGGATATGGCCGTATGAAGCAATAACTTTATAGTCTTTGCCCAGATATTTGTTAATAGTCTTAGCCTTAGCCGGCGATTCTACGATTACGAGTTTCATTACGGGATTAACTAACCCATATACCATTTAAAAATCAAGGTAATAATGATTGTAAGGCCTGTAGTGATAAGCATTTTGCGCTTTATCATGGGGTTTTTGGGTGCAGAAGAAGCCTGACCTTTTATAGGGTTATCTTCTTTCTGGATACCAAAGGGCAGTGTTAAATAGAACACCATCCACCAGCACAGAACAAAAAAGACTACTATTTCTATCATTGACATAACATGTAAACTTTTGTTAACGTAAGCCATCAACTTATCGGGAAGTTAAATACTATGGTTTGTATAGTGTCTCAAGAATATATTGATGTGGCATTTAGCAGGGCAAAAGGTCAGTTTGTGTTAAACTTCCAAAACCTTGATGAAAACGCGGCAAATGTTGTTGCAGGTTTTATAAACCATCCGCTAGAAAATCATGCGCCGAGAGCGCAAATAACAACAACCGAAGGTCTGTATGGCGGGTGCACTTCAACCGTTAGCATATATCTTGACAGGGCAGAGATACCTGCTTTGACACAAAGCCTGAAAGAAAACCATATTATCTCTGAAGAAACGCCAGAAGCGATTGCCGCAAAGCTTGATGATGCAGCAAAAGTTACCAGACAATATAGACAGCCTGTAAGAATAGTTCCGGAAGCAGTAGAGCCAGAAGAAAATTACTTAAGAAAGGCCAGTATAGCGCACGCTGTAATTGGGTCGCATCACACACGCTAATAATTTATTGCTTCGGATTATATTTTAGTCACGTGGATCGATATCACGGGGTTTTTATCCAGCTCATCGCGTATCACTTTTTTCACCACTTTCTTGATGGCTTCCTCGGCATCACCTTTGCGTTCATCCAGAGCCACTTCAATATCTTCGGTCAGGCCTTCCAGAAACTCTTTATCATCAGCTTTATCCAGCAAGCCGGGAGCAGAGATTAAAGGCTGGCCAACAAGCTCCCCTTTTTTATTCAGCGCAACACTTACAAATATCGCTCCACTCATGCGCATCTTGCGGCGTGAGCGCATGATATCGCTATCACCTGCAAGGAATGCGAAACCGTCAATTGCAAAACGACCCGCCTGAATAGCTGCAATTTTTTCAGCCTTGCCCGGGGCAAGCTTCAGCAGGTCACCGTTTTTGATTTCAACTGCCTGTTCCACACCAAGTGAAAGGGCAAATTTTGCGTGTTCATGAATATGGCGGGCTTCACCGTGAACAGGGATGGAGATCTTCGGCTTTGTATATTCATACATGCGCTTAAGTTCATTACGGTAAGGGTGGCCGGAAACATGCACTTTATGGTCTTTTTCAGTAATCACCTCAATTCCGCCCATGCACAGCAAATTCAGCATGCGGAAAATTTTTACTTCATTACCCGGGATAATTTTTGAAGATAAAATAACCGTATCGCCTGGCAGTAATTTAAGGTTAGGGTGTGTACCTTCTGAAATGCGGCTTAGTGCTGCACGCGGTTCTGCCTGAGAGCCGGTTGCCAGCATAAGGCACTTGTTGCGCGGCACTTTGCCATATTCGCGTTCTTCCCAAAGTTTTGGGGCGTCTTTCAAATATCCGCTTTCACGCGCGGCTTCTATCAGCCTCCAGAAAGAGCGGCCGCAAACCACAACTTCGCGCCCTGCTTTTTTGGCAGCGTACATAATAGTTTCTACACGGGCAAGGTTAGATGCGAATGTGCCTATTACCACGCGGTTGTTACATTCCTTGATAAGCTTCACAAGGTTTTCACGCACGGTCTCTTCCGAGCCGCTTTCACCTTCACTGAACACGTTGGTGGAATCGCACACCATTGCAAGAACGCCTTCTTTGCCGTGTTTTTTAAGCGAGTCATAATTTGATGCAGGGCCAACTTGCGGGTTATCATCAAACTTCCAGTCGCCCGTATGCATAATAGTGCCGTAGCGCGTTTTAATTGCCATTGCATGCATCTCAGGGATTGAGTGGGTAAGGTTTATGGCCTCAATCTCAAAGCTGCCCAGCGTGAAGTTTTTGCCTGGTTCTATCTCATGTATCTTCACGCGTTTGCCAAAATGCGTTTCCAGCAATTTCAGTTTTAAAAACTCGGCGGTGAATTTTGTTGTATAGATCGGGCATTCAAATTCTGTCCATAAGTAAGGCACTGCGCCCACATGGTCTTCATGCGCGTGCGTAATCACTATGCCAAGCAGGTCTTTTTTAATTTCATGGATGAAGCTGATATCAGGCACGATAAGATCTGCGCCGGGGTAGTAGTCATCGGCAAAGCCAACGCCGCAATCAACCATTATCCACTTACCGTCCAAATGGTACAGGTTAAGGTTCATGCCAATTTCGCCGCTGCCGCCTAGCGGCAGGAATAAAAGCTGCTCTTTATGTTTCTTCAAATTCATTTTGTTTCTTCCGGTTTCCTAGCCAGCAGCACGTGCTTTTTGATATGCAGATATTTGCGTATCGGCGTTTTTGCCACTATCAGCAAAAACCCTATTGAAAGCAAGCACCAAACCGCCGGACGCTCATTGAGGTTATCTGTTAAAAGGCGTGCCAGCAGCGGGCCCATTAGGTAATGGTATATTGTAAAACGCCAAGAACCGTAAAGCAGAGGCAGCATAAACGCCACAAATACATAAGTAAAATAGCCTGATTTGAACGGCCTGAAGTCTATTTCGGCAAAATAATTGCCAAGCGCGTTGGTTGGAACTTCCCACGCAATATGCCAGTTGCCTGAGACGCTGCACAGGCGGCTGCCGCACAGATCACGCACTCCTGCCATGCACTGCCCTGCCCATTCGAACGGGTAAAGCTGGATAAGCATGAATATACTTGATGCAAAGCAGAGGGCATAAACGGGCACTTCAACCTTTCTTCTGACCTGCGCGGGCAGGAAGTACATTGAAAGCATATTTATGAAAAAAGGCTGGAAGGTTATATGTAAATAACCGAGCAAGGTGGCTATCTGGTTTTGCGGGGTATCACACTGGTTGATGTAAATATATGTGTAAGCCTGCAAAGCCTCCATCAGTGAGAAATAAACAAGCGGGATGTAAAGCGCGCGGTCTTCTTTTTTGTAGGCAGCATAGGCCGACGCGGTAAAACCGATAGCCGCCCAAACTGTTGATGCCTCACCGCTCCAGCACATCTTATGCTATAACCCTGTATTTGATGCCTTCTTTTTCCAGAGCTTTTGCAAAATAAGGAAGCTGTGAAACGCGCTGGCATATCGCCTTAGCTTTTTCGCCAATAACAACATGCGGCAGCCAGTTGGCAATTACCGCCATTAAAATATCGGCCGCAGTCGGTTTGTTGCCTGCAATAAAATCTGTGCTTATTTCACTTTCCACATAACGCCAAAGTTTGTTTATACGTTTTGTTATTAGTGTTTTTGCATCTTCGGGCGTTTGCAGGTTTTTAGAAATTAAAAAATAAGAGCTGTATGTCTGGTGCATTGAGCTGTTAAAGAAAAGTAGCCACTGCATTGCCTTTATGCGCTCTGCACCGCTTTGCGGCAGAAGCTCATGTTTGTTGCTATCCAGCAAGTGAATTAGTATAGCAGCCGATTCTTTTAAAATAGTTTCATTCTCAACCAGTACAGGCACCTGACCCAGCGGGTTCAGCTTTAAATAATCTTCCGTGTGGTTTTGCTTGCCGTCTATTTTGGTAAGTACCAGATCATAATCGGCGCCAATTGCGTTAAGTATGCTGTGCACTGCAAGTGAGCATGCTCCGGGCGAGTAAAAAAGTTTATATTTTGCCATGCTATTTTCTCCCCTGATATTTGAATATCTCGTTAAGTCCTATAAGGGTCAGGTCAGGTTCAATTGCCTGAATCACTTTTGTGCTTTCGGCAAACATTGGCGCTAACCCACCGGTTGCTATCACCAAAGGCTTTTCCTTCATTTCTTTTTTAATACGCTCCACCACGCCTTCTATAAGGCCTATATAACCCCAATAGATACCGCTTTGCATTGCTTCCTTGGTGTTTGTGCCAATAACCTTTGCCGGTCTTTTGATCCACACCATTGGCAGTTTGCTTGCCGCTTCCTGCAATGCAGAAAGTGACAGATTGATACCGGGCGCTATCACGCCGCCGGTGTAATTGCCGTTCCTGTCAACCACGTCAAATGTGGTTGCAGTGCCAAAATCAATTATAATTGCGGGTTTATTATAAAGTTTATTAGATGCAATTGCGTTCACTACACGGTCAGCGCCAACTTCAAGCGGGTTATCCAGCTTTATCTTGATAGGAACTTTTACATTCTCACCTACTATAAGCGGTTTTACGCCAAAGTAGTTTGTGCAAAGTTTATTGATGGCGATCATGATAGGCGGAACAACCGAAGCTATTATGATATTGCCAATATCTTCTTTCTTTAAACCTTCATTCAGAAGCAGCTGGGAAATTATTGCCACATATTCATCGGCAGTACGGTGATGCACTGTGTGGATACGCCATTTAGCCAGAGCCGTGCCGTTATTGAAAATGGCAAAGTTGGTGTTGGTATTTCCGGCGTCAATAGCCATTAACAGTTTTTGTTTTTTACCCTGCAATTTTTTACCCTGCATATATTTCGCCCGATGAAACAAGTTCCATACCGGTTGGAGTTTTAAGCTTAAGCTCCCCCTCTTCGGTAAGGTCAAGGAATATGCCTTTTTTTGAGCTTTTTGGCAAATTTACAGTTATTTCCTCGCCTAAAAAAGCCGCATGATCTAACCACTTGTTTCTAATGGGCAAAAAGCCCATCTGCTTATATTCTTTAAAATTATGCCACAGGCGCGCCAGTAATATATCACGCACCTTCTTTAGTTCTTCCTCTACTTTAGCGCCATATTCGGGGGCAGAGGCAATATTTACGCCAATGCCCAGTATCACATATTCGCCCTCTACGGCTTCCAGCAAAATGCCGGCGGCTTTCTTGCCGTCTATTAAAATATCATTCGGCCATTTTATCTGGCAGTTGCCTATAGTCTCACGAAGTGCAACAGCAGCTATGTAGGAAATAAGCGGAGTAAGTTTTTCACGGAACAGCACAGACATATAAAGGTTGCCCTTTGGGGACTCCCATTTGCGGTCATAGCGGCCACGGCCTTTTGTCTGCTGTTTTGCAGTTACTACCGTGAAGTGGGGTGCACCTTTTGACGCCAGCTCTTTTAGCTCGTCGTTGGTACTGCCAACTTTATCAAGCTCAATTATCTGCATTAAAACAGGCTTGCTGCCGCCAGGTTTGCCGCTTTTGTCAAAAATTCCGGCTTAATGAATATTACAAGGCTTATAAGCGTTGCCGCAATTATAGAAGATATCGCGTTGCCGTCATAGCGGGCATCAACGTAAATTTTATCTTCCGCCTTATCAAAATACATAACCTTGATGATGTACAGGTAGTAGTAAGCGGCAATAACGCTGCTAACCACACCAATGACCGCAAGTGCATAAAGCCCCTGCTCCACTGCCGCGCTGAACACATAGAACTTGCCCCAGAAACCCGCGAACGGAGGAAGAGGAAGACCTATCATTGAGATAAGCATTGCAGTCAGCAATATTGCTGTTTTAGGGTTACTTTTGTGGAGGCCTGCAAAATGGCTGATCTTTTCAATGCTGCCGTCACCATGTTTATCACGCACTGAAAGTGAAAGGATAACCGCGAAGATGCCAATTGAGTTCAGGATATAGATAACAAAATATGTAAGTACCGCGCTTGCGCCTGACTGGCCTATTGCCGCTACGCCAACAAGTGCGTAACCGATATGACCTATAGAGCTATAAGCAAGAAGGCGTTTGATATTCTTTTGCCAGATACCTGCGAACGCGCCTACAAGCATTGAGATAATAGATATGATAACAATTATTTGCTGCCACTGATCCTGGAACTGGCCAAATGCCGTCTGGCAAATGCGTATAATAAGCGCTGCAGCTGCAAGTTTTGGTACAATCGCAAAGAATGCAGTTACAGGTGTTGGCACGCCTTCATAAACATCCGGCGCCCACATATGGAACGGAGCGGCAGAAAGTTTGAAGCACAGGCCCACGAACACAAGTACAAGGCCAACAATAACACCCATCGGAAGTTCTTTGAATGTTTCCATGTTATTGGCAATAACGGTGAAGTTAGTTGAACCTGCGTAGCCATAAATAAGTGAGATCCCGTAAAGAAGGATGCCGCTGGCAAGTGCGCCCAGCACGAAGTATTTGATGCCTGCTTCCGATGCGCGTGAGTCAGAACGCCTTGCTGTTGCAACCACGTAAAGCGCAAGGCTTTGCAGCTCAAGGCCAATATAAAGGGTAAGCATATCAGCGGCCGAGACCATTATCAGCATACCAACTACTGAAAGCAAAATAAGTATGGGGAATTCGAAGCCGATATATTCAGCGTTCTCTTCAAGGTATTTTTGTGAAAGCAGCAATACTATTACTGCCGCGAAAACGATAACCGTTTTGCAGAAGATGGCGAAACTGTCTACCACCACAAGATGGTTGAACACGTTCACGCTTACTATGTTCTTTTGCAAAAATATTATTGCGCCAAGGCCAAGTAAAAATGCAAATGAGGTGCTTTTGGTAATGCTAAGAAGCTGGCCGCTCTGGTTTTTAGAAAAAACGCCCATCATAAGCAGCAGCATTGCACTAACGCTAAGCACAAGTTCAGGGAATATAGATATAAGTTCTGCTTTCATATTATTTCCCCAAGCTCCGTAATATTCCTTCAACCGACGTTGCGGTTATATCAAACACAAGGCTTGGCATGATACCAAGCAAAATTGTAAGCACAGCCAGCGGCAGGAAGCAGATATATTCGATCTTCTCAATATCCTTCATTTTTTTGCATGAAGGGTTCAGCTCCCCGAACATAACGCGGCGGTAAAGCAGAAGCATATATGCCGCGCCAATTATAACACCGGTTGCCGCGATAGTAGCCACGATCTTATCAACTTTATAAGCTGCCATGAATGTTAAAAATTCGCCCACGAAGCCGCTGGTGGTTGGAAGGCCAACCGAACCCATGGTGAATATCATGAAGAACAGCGCATATTTAGGCATGCGTGATGCAAGGCCACCGAATTTGGCAATATCACGCGTGTGCATACGGTCATAAACCACGCCAACACAAAGGAACAGCGCGCCAGAAACCACACCGTGAGATATCATCTGGAAGATCGCTCCGTCAAGACCCTGACGGTTCATAGTGAAGATACCGATAGTTACAAAACCCATATGCGCAACTGAAGAGTAAGCGATAAGCTTTTTCATGTCTTCCTGCACAAGCGCAACCATTGAAGTATAAACAATGGCAATCAGGCTAAGTACAAACATTATATCGGCCATTTGCATGCTTGCATGCGGAAGCATAGGAAGCGAGAAGCGGATGAAACCGTAAGCGCCAAGTTTTAGCAAAACGCCCGCAAGAATCACCGAACCTGCCGTTGGCGCCTGAACGTGCGCATCGGGCAGCCATGTATGGAACGGGAACATCGGGACTTTTACCGCGAATGACGCAAAGAAAGCCAGCCACAACCATAGCTGGATATCGGCAGGAAGCGCCGGAAGTTTTATCATCAGATCAGGTATAGATGCTGTGTGCGTTACCGCGATGATGTACAGAAGCGCAACCAGCAGAAGTACCGAACCTATAAGAGTATAAAGAAAGAATTTGAACGCCGCATAAATACGGTTCTGGCCACCCCATACACCGATAATAAGGAACATCGGGATAAGTACAGCTTCAAAGAACAGGTAGAACAGAACAAAATCAAGCGCGGCGAATACGCCAAGGATAATACCTTCCATAAGCAGGAAGCTTATCATGTATTCTTTTACGCGTGTGGTCACGTGGTGGCTTGCAAGTATGCAAATCGGCACAAGCAACGTTGTAAGCAATATCATGGTAAGCGATATGCCGTCTATACCAAGATAGTAATTGATATCGTAAGAAGCTACCCAGCTGTGTTTTTCAACAAACTGGAAGCCTGATTGTTTAGGGTCAAATTTTATAAGCGCGAAAATTGACCAGAAGAAAGCGGCAAGTGAAGTCAGAAGCGCAGTATTGCGCGCGTTCTTTTGAGCAACTTCGTCATCACCCTTCACCATGAATAGCAAAAGCAGCGCCCCGATGATAGGGATGAAAACCAGAATAGTTAGTATTGGAAGATCTGCCATAGTCTATTTGAACCTCGGGTAAACAACGTAAATGCCAATCAGGAACGCGATTGCAACTATCATCACGAAAGCATAGTGGAACACATAACCGTTCTGGAAGCGGCTGAAGAAGTTTGCCGCGCGTTTGCTTGCCCATGCAGCACCGTTAGGCATGCCGTCAACAATGCGTACATCAACTATTTTCCAGAAGAAGGCTGAAATTTTCAGCGTAGGTTTTACGATCAGGGCATCATATATCTCATCAATATACCATTTATTATGAGAAAGCTTGTAAAGCGGTTTTAGTGCTTTAGCCATGAATGGCGGGATCTTTTCATATTTTATAGCATATATAAAATATGCAAGCGCGATCATAGCCAGTGATACCGGCACTATCTTATGCAGCGCCGTAATGCGCGTTGTGTGCGTTTCATGAAGGTTATGGAACAGGTGATGAAGCATATTATTTTCAGGCAATATGAAAATGCTATTCCTCCAGAATGCTTCGAAATGCTCAATAATGCCAAGCACTTCAAAACCATAATAACCGCTGAATATTGCGCCGATAGAAAGGATGAATAGCGGGATAAGCATAACAAGCGGAGATTCATGGGCGTGGTCATGCGTCTCTGCATCACCGCGTGGTTTGCCGTGGAAGGTCATGAACATTAGACGGAACGAGTAGAACGCAGTCAGCACCGCAGTTGTAAAGCCAAGCCAGAAAGCAAAATCAGCCATTGGTTTTGCAGAAAGGCCGGCAACGCCAAGGATAGATTCTTTTGAGTAGTAACCGGCAAGAAGCGGGCAGCCGATGATGGCAAGGTTACCTATCCACATCATTGCATAGGTGAAAGGTATTTTCTTCCACAGGCCGCCATAGTTGCGCATATCCTGCTCGTGGTGCATTGCGTGGATTACGCTGCCTGCGCCAAGGAACAGAAGAGCTTTAAAGAATGCGTGGGTTGCAAGGTGGAAAATTGCCGCAGGGTAAGCGGAAAGGCCGCAGGCAAACACCATGTAACCAAGCTGTGAGCATGTTGAGTAGGCAATTACTTTTTTGATATCGTTTTGCGTAAGCGCGATTGTTGCTGCGAATATTGCAGTTACCGCACCAATTACCGTTACGAAGTTAAGCGCAATAGGCGCATATTCAATTAGCGGAGAGATACGCGCAAGCATGAATACGCCAGCAGTTACCATTGTTGCAGCGTGAATAAGCGCCGAAACCGGGGTTGGGCCTTCCATCGCATCCGGCAGCCATGTATGCAGGCCAATCTGCGCTGATTTACCCATAGCACCC
>CAYVII010000047.1:662-9665 GCA_964451475.1 uncultured Rickettsiales bacterium | reverse complement strand
CATGGTCATAGAAAATCTCTGAGCACGGGCCACACGGGCCGGTATCACCCATTGACCAGAAGTTATCGTTAGTATCGATACGGATAATTTTATGATCGGCAAAACCTGTGACCTTCTTCCAGATGTTAAATGCTTCATCATCTGTATGGTAAACGGTTGTGTATAGTTTTTCAGGCGGAAGTCCCCAGTCTTTTGTCAAGATATCCCACGCAAGTTTTATGGCTTCTTCCTTGAAATAATCACCGAAGCTGAAATTGCCTAGCATTTCAAAGAAAGTATGGTGGCGGGCGGTATAGCCCACGTTCTCAAGGTCATTATGCTTACCGCCTGCACGTACGCATTTCTGGCTGCTGGCAGCGCGTTTATAAGGACGCTCTTCAAGGCCCGTGAAAACGTTCTTGAACTGGTTCATGCCCGCGTTGGTGAACATCAGCGTTGGGTCATTATGCGGGACTAAAGGGCTGGATTGAACAGGTTCATGTCCGTTACGGGAAAAATAATCAAGGAATGATGTGCGGATATCTGTAAGCGTTTTCATGGTGTGCTTCTATATCGAAAAACGGCAATTTCAGCAAGCTTTTATAGGTGCTTACCCGCTATGGCCTCTATTTTAGCCATTTCCTTATCAATAACATCGCGGTAAGAATCCAAAAACTTAGCAAGAACAAGGGTTTCAAGGTCTTTCATCTCGCGGATATGTACGCGCTGGCCGCTTGCCACCAGATAACCAACTATTCCGTGCAGAACGAAAGGCACGAAAAGGGTTGGGTCATCAATTGAAACTACCGAACTTAAGTTTGGCGCTTCACCGTTAAAGGCAAGATTTATGGTCTTGCCGCCGCGCGTGCGGTAGCGGGTTACCCTGTCAACCTCACCTATTTTGGTAAGGGCACCGCTTTTTATAAGCTCTTCAAGACCAAGGCTGTCATCGGCCGAGGTTACGGTGAAAATAGTAGTATTCTCACGCATCAGCTCATACATTGCAGGCTTTATCGGCGCGGTATCAGTGCCTACAATTATCAGGTTACAGTGGCGTGCGATATCATCAACAGATTTTGAGCGGATATTGAAACCTTCCTGCAGCGCCTCAACCATACGTGCGGGGTTGGCATCATATATCATAACATTATGCGCTCCGTTGGTTGCAAGCGTACGCGCGGCTTTTGAGCCTAAACGCCCGTAGCCGATTATGCCAAACTGCATCATATCACGGTGGTGCATACCGAATGTATGGACCTCGCGTGAAATTGTTGCGGCTATTTCACCAATCAGTTTGCCGCAGGCAAAATCAGGGAATTTTTTAGAATCGGCGCTGCCTATGCTGGCATAGTTGGCCTTTATGCGCCCTTCCTTTATCAGCGGGCGGTATTTTTTATCGCCGTTCAGTGCATATTCAACTATCCCAGCCAGCGGCAAAGTAGAATATTGCTCAGGGTTATATGAAAGATAGCCGCCGTGATCGAGCATCAATATCTTTTTCTTGCCGCGCTTTTCCATTTCGGCCAACAGGGTTTTAACAACCGTAAGAGGTTCTTTGCGGAAATCTTTCTTTTTAAGGTGGGAAACATGGTAGCCCTGCTCTGCAAGTGAACCTTTGAAATCTTTTTTAGCCGATGAATTCTTGAGTACAATAAGCAGGTTCTCCTGCCCGCAGATCTTTTCCACCGCATATATGGAAGGTATTGAAGTATCAAAGGAATGTGTAACAAACACCACCATCATATCATCGCGCGGCTCTGCATGTTTTGCAGCAAATACGCGGTTGGCAAGTTTCATACCTATCTGGTTGAAAATGGAAAGCTTTTCTATCTCAATTTTTGTCCACATTATTTTTCAATATACGCAGCAATTACAAGATGCAAATATTTACGGCTTAAAACCCTAAATCTGATGCAAAATTATTGTTGAAAGTTCTAACAAAAATTAATATAAGCCTGCCATGAGCAAGAAGCGCAAAAAAGAAGATAAGCTAAGTAAGGCTTTTAATAAGTATTTTGAGCGCCTGAAAGATTTTCAAGGCATTGATGTTGAAAAGCGCATTGCAAAAATTAACGATGCTATTGAAAAAAAAGAAAAGCGCATTGAAGACCTGCAGCAGCGCATTCAAGAAAGCCAGGGTAACCTAGCTTTAAAAAAATGGCTGGATAATATCAGGAAAGAAATTGATATCCTGAAAAAAGCGCGCAAAAAATTAAAAAACCCCGGCACGGTAGATGCACTGAACGAAATGCTTCTTGCCTATAAAAAAGAAACGCTGGAAAACCTCAGGAAACTTGAGGATGCGGATTTTTCCAAGCTTAGTTTTATTGCACAGAAAATAAGCAGGGCAGCGCATGAGCAATACCCGTTTTATGACCAGATATATGATACGGGGCTGAACTTTGTTTTCAAAAAAGACGACCCTGAAAAAAGAGCAGTTAACATGGCGCTGGTACCGCGAAATATATCGCGCTCAAAATGGATATTCCTTGTAGCGCTTACCGCACATGACTGCAAAATCGACCTTACTCCCAAAGAAATAACGCTTATAGGCCGCATGTATAACCGCCTTGCCGACCATGAGCGCGGCGCGGATAATGATACCATGCCGGCAGAATATAAATTAAGGCATAACCCTGCTATCCACTCTCTTCATACATGTACTTTAATTGACAGTATTCTTACCGAAGCGCAGGAAAAACTTGCACAAAGGCCTCAGGGTATTTCAAAAAAGGAATGTGATGCATTTTCACAGATAAGGCAGAAGTTAATGCTTATGGCACTTTTGCATGACATGGGCGAGATTGAGGGCGAGATCAGTCAGGGTATGGACAAGCAAAGGCTGAGCACCATTGAAGCAGAACGCTTTGAGCATGACAGGAATTCTCTTGAAGAAGATATATTTGTTAATAACATGCAGGGACGTCTGAAAGAAATGAAGGATATTTCAAAAGACACGGCAAAAGATATAGAAGATAAATTCAAAAAGCATTTTGACGAAACCGAAAAGACCGGAACATTTATTGGCCGCCTGTTCAAAACATGTGAGCGCATGCAGTCTCAGCATGATTACCTGCGCTTTAACCCGAAAGGACATAAATCTGTTAAACTGGCAGATACTCATACGGGTAATAAGGTATGGTCACTAAGCTATGTATCGTTTGCATTACGCGATGCGGCTTCTACCAGACATGAAGGCAGGAATTCATTAAAAAACCTGGCGGCTAAGGAAGATGACCCGCATTTGCAGGCTATATATACCGCAATTTTAGAGGGTATTAATGCCGAATATTCAGACCTGCAAAAGAGGCTGCATGAAGCCTTCCAGATAAAGCGTAGAGAACCGAGAACGCCCTAAGACTGAATATTCAGGCATTTAGGGCATTTGCGAGTGGCAGACGCAGCTTTGGTATGACTATTATTTACCCTCTTTTAATAATGAACGGATAATATAGGGAATAATCAAAATCAGGTTTTACAGGGGCCATGCTGCATCCATTTAGTAAGGAAGATATAATCGATCTTAGGCAGAACCCTAGTGATACAACCAAAAAGCGTATCATAGACAAGCTGATGTTCAGCTTCCAGAAAGTGAAGCTTTCCGGTGAAGAAAGGCTACTTGCCGAAGATATATTGCGCCTTCTTGCGGTTGACATCTCTGTTTCCATTCGAGAGGCTATTGTAGAAAAATTCGCGCAGAGCCGCCATTTACCGCATGATGTGGCAATAACACTAGTAAATGACCTTGAAGACAGCGTTGCCATTCCGGCAATTGAAAAAACCTCGTGCCTTACGGAAAGCGACCTTATAAAAATCATTGAAAGAGCAGGAATGTCTCGTAAAAAGGCCGTCGCAAGGCGTGAAGATCTTAGCAAGAACATGACAACCCTTATTGCCTATGAAGCACCGACAGAAGTTGTTGAGGAAATGGCAAAGAATAAGAAATTGCTTATTGACGACAAGCTTTCTGAGGCCATTTTAAGCAACCATATGAGTAATGAGGCACTGCTGCGCGCCATGATACAATATAAGCGTATTGACCTTACTCAGGCACATGACCTGCTTATAAAAGTTTCGGAAGACCTTAAAAAACTGATCATTGTTGAGTATGATATACCAAGCACAACAGTAAATAACCTTATACACGAGTCTAAGGAATGGGTTACGCTGAGCATGCTTAAATCCCATGCCGACGAAGCCCCGAACAGCCCGCACGTGAACCAGATAATCCAGAAACTGAGCCATGATGGCGAGCTGACCTTCTCTATCCTTATAAAAGGCCTTAGCGTTGGCAACCTGGTGTTTTTTGAGGCGGCTTTTGCCTATATTGCAGGCTTGCCAGTTGAAAACCTAAGAAAATTACTGTGGGAAACAGCAAATTCAACCGGTTACAAGGCAGTTTACCAGAAATGTAAATTCCCTGAAAGTATGCAGGAAGCTATGTGGAAACTAGCCTATATAGTTCATGAGGAAAGGAAAAAGGATAGCGCCGAGCCTATAACCCAGCGTATACACCACAGCCTTATAAAAGAGTCCCAGAAATGTGAGACCAAGAATATTGACTACCTACTTACTATAGTTGCCCATAACATCAGGAAGTTACGTAAATAACTGCTCTAAATAGGCCGAATCCAAGCTATTTTTAAGAAATTACTAACCCTTCCTTAATATAATAGGAGGTTCAGGGGACGATTACAAATGGGGTTTCAACTTACTAAAGAAGACGTACTTGCGTTATTGCAGGAACAAACGGCTGATGTTAAGGCCGTAGTTACAGAAAAGATATGTCGTGAATATATTGAGCTGGTTTATAGCCCGGAAGAGCTGAAAATTGCCGAACAGATATTCCGTATTTTAGCACGCGATGCCGAAGTTAAGGTACGCCAGACACTTTCAGAATCACTTAAACTATCCAGTGAACTGCCCCATGATATTGCTCTTACGCTTGCGCAGGACGTTGCGGAAGTTGCTGCGCCTATGCTTGAATTTTCAAGTATACTTAGTGATGAAGACCTGACCGCAATAATCGGCAGCCGTGAGGTACAGAAGATAGTTGCCATAAGCCGACGGGCAAAACTTTCACACGTGCTTGTTAAGAACCTTATTGCCACAGGCGAAAAAGACGTGGTTGAAAAGGTTCTGAGCACTCAGAACTATGCTGCAACCGAAGATAACTTTGTTGACCTGATAGATCATTTTGCATCAGACGAAAATGCTATCCGTGAGATAATTGCAGGCACAAAATTCTCGGCCCCTATCGTTGAGAAAATGATGCACGGCGTTGCCGATAACATTGTCGGCGAGCTTAAGAAGAAATACCATATAGTGCCTAAGAAGGTAGATACTTATGTTAGCCACACGGTAGAGATTTCAACGCTGCTGGTAATTGATCACCATTCATCGGCTTCAGAGATCGATTACCTGATAAACCATCTTTCCAATTTCAACCGCCTTACACCTTCGCTTATTTTAAGCGCACTGTGCATGGGCAAGCGCAGGTTCTTTATTGCTGCAATGGCCAAACGCGCCGGCATACCGAAAGAAAATGCAAGCGCACTTATTTATCAGGGCGGCAGCCATGGGCTTGGAGTATTGCTTGATAAAGCCGGGATACCGCAAAAACTGCACCGCGCGATAGATGTTGTCTTCCGCCTTGCAGAAGAGAAAAAATCACAAGACCGCGGCATTGGCGTGCGCGATTTCTGCTCATGGCTAATTAGCAAGCTTGAACGCTTTGGCGAACGCAACAGTGTTGATTACCTGAACTATATGCTTGCAATAACCAAGCAAGGCCGAGCCGTACGCAACACTATTTAGTTTTTCAGCAACCTTACTTCATCAGCCGTCATTGGCGTAATGCCTGACGTTTCAACAAATTGTTTAACCAGCGCCGCGTTTGAAGGAGCAATAGACTCATCTATCATCCAGTGATTATTTTCAAAACCGATACGCGCGTGACCGCCGTTTGCCACCGAATATTTCATACATTCATTCTCGTACCCGCCAAATGCACAGATTGCAAAGGTTGCATCAGGGGCAACCTCTTTAAGCGTATTCATGATAGGATCAAGATCGTGCGGTTTTGCGAATGCGTCTTTTGGCTGATCAACCGATTTGCGGCCAAGCACAAGAAGTACAAAGTTATGAGCTGCAGGAATAATGCCGCGTGAGCGAAGGTCAGCGAATTTGCGTACTTCATCGGGGCTGTAAAGGATATATTGAGGCCAGATCTTTTCAGCCTGTACCCAGTGGAAGAAATCTTTTGCCGCGCCCTCATGTTCAGGCGTTGGCACGAATTCACGCACCGCGCATGAGATGGCTTCAGGCTTAAGCTCACGCACCATTTGCATTTGCTCATGCGGCTGGTAGATGCCGCAATTCTCTGTGGTTGCCTGAACAATTATTTTCTCGCCGGCTTTCTTTTTGATCTCGGCAATAGTTTCACGGTAAATGCCGGTATCAAGCGTGTGTCCCTGATTTTTATCACGGATATGCAGGTGGTAAATTGATGCACCGTTATTTGCGCAGTTATTTGCCTCTTCTGCCAGTTCATTTGGCCACAAAGGTATTTGCGGAAGAATTTCTTTTGTTTTCTTTGCACCGTTCGGCGCAACCATGATGATAGTTTTTTGCTGCATAAAAAAGCCCCGTAATTGTTTTACGGGGCAGTTTATAACAGTAAACTCTTTGTATTCCTACTAGAATTTGGTGCTGTATTTGGTTACGAACAATGCCTCGTTATCAGCATCTTTCACGTTATCAGGTTCAGTACGAAGGATCGAGCCGAAAAGAACCTTAGAATTAGCATCCAGATCAGCCGAGTAATAGCCCTGAAGGTCAAGCTCCCTGCCCTCGGGCGCTATTGAGGTGCGGATCTTATCGTAAACGATATCGCCGTTACCTAAAATATCCATTGGCAGCATTACGCTTGCGCTGGCATTGCGTACGCGCAGCGGCTGTGAGAATGAAATGCCAACCTTATCATTTTCAAGCAGGTTGCTGTATTCAAGGCCAAGCGCGAATGAGTCAGAAACCGCGTCTGTTACGTTTTTAACAAGTGAGTTCTGGCTAACGCCCAGATCTGTCATACCTATGTTGTAATTGCCAAGGAATGTAAGATTGTCTGTCAGGCTGCGCTCATAGGACATGCTTGTGAAATATGTTTTTGTCTCAGGGTTAAGCGCAAATGCGCCGTTTGACTTTGAACCAAGGAATGAGCCGTTCTCAACCGTCATACCGCTTTGCATGAACAGCGCGTCATTCTTTGTAGGTTTGTAATTAACCGATGAATATACGCCTTTGCTTTCAACATCGTTCACACGGTCAAAATTATAGCTGTCAAACTCGTTTGCTTTTTCTGAGACATGGTAGCCAATGCGCGCGCCAAGCTTTTCATTACCTGTACCAAAACTTACATTTTGTGTATTGTCCGTAAGGTTAAGGAACTGGTTTTTGAAGCCGCCGTAAAGGCTGTTTTGCGCTAAAGATGTTTTGCCGCCCGCAGTTTCAACATCGGCAACACTTACGTTATTTGTAAATGATGCATTCACAACTTTACCCATTACAGGAAGATCTGCAGCTACAAGTAATTTACCAAAGCCTTCATTATCATGGCTTGTCCTGTCACTTGCAGTACCCATGTTACGGCCAGAAAATGAAGCATAGCCCAGTTTAACATGCAGCATTTCTCAGGGCGGCTGCGTTGCCGGCGGTGATGATACTGAAGCATAGCCCAGTTTAACCGCGCCCATGTCAGTCACTTCAGGAAGGTTGCTGCCGCCGAATTTTTCCATCAGGTCAAGTTTATCCTGCTCTATCACCTTGCTATGCATTAGTGATGAAACCGGCATCAGATAATCTTTCTTGTATGCATCAAGGAACATAAATTTTTTGTTGCCAAGAGCTGTAAGGCCGTCACCGAAAGGGGCAGAAAGGCTAAATGTACTTGCTGAAAGAGCCGACATGCTGCCAAAAGAAGTTGGACCTGTAATTATGTTCCAGCCACCCGTTGAAGGGTTGGTTGCCTTCTCAAGGTTTACAAGACCGTGGCCAAATACCGCGTCAACGCCCGGTGTGCCAAGGTCACTTGCAGTATCGAATAAGATTTCCACCAGTTCTTCAGCTGTAAGATGTGGGAATGCGCCCATAAGTACTGCAAGCGCACCGCTTACGTTAGGAGCCGCAAACGACGTGCCGTTATCCGACGTAACACCACCGCCCATTAACGTTGAAGAATTGATCTCACCCGGAGCGGCAAGGCACCAGTTCTTTGCCACACCACATTCGTTGGAGAACGTGGAAAGGGTTGCAAGGTCATCTTGCAGTGAAACAACTGTTATCCAGTTATTACTGAAATCATATGAATTCGGATTGGCATCTGCATAGCCTGTAATACCGCCGGGATTTGAACCCTGAAAGTAATAAGGAAGACCGGCAAGTAAACCTACCTGATCCATACCGTCATTACCTGCGGCAAAAACTATTATTCCGTGGTTTTCAACCATAGACTTGAAAGCAGAAAGGTAATTGGAGTTGTTTTCCGGATCGGCCATCAGCAAACCAACTACTTCCGGTGAAAAGGCGCTGCCGCCGGTACCTTTGGTTTTATCAATAATAGGTATTTCGTTACCGCTCAAGTTTGTAAGCGCGTAGCTTGCGTTCAGAATATTGGAGCCTTGCGCAACTGCATAATTTATTGCCGAAACGTCTGAGCCATCGGGGTTGATGCCGGAATAAACATCAAGGAATTTGATGGGCAGTATTTTTGCCTGCGGGGCAATACCCTGCATGCCCGTACTATTTCTTTCTGACGCAATTATACCTGCAACAAATGTTCCGTGACCTTCAGTATCATCACCGCCGGCAACGCAGCCGCCCTGAGAAATGCT
Organism: uncultured Rickettsiales bacterium; assembly: GCA_964451475.1. Taxonomy (GTDB): domain Bacteria; phylum Pseudomonadota; class Alphaproteobacteria; order Rickettsiales; family 21-14-0-20-44-7; genus CAYVII01. The sequence continues at coordinate 798 of CAYVII010000047.1, read as the reverse complement.
GCATGTTACGGCATTTGCGCTTAGAATATTTCCGTCTAAGTCAGGATGGTCCAGATCAACGCCGCTATCAAGCACCGCAACTTTTATGAATGCGTCGGCTACATTGTTTATCAGCAAACCTGTTGTTGCATCACGT